>JBDKJN010000028.1:0-9575 GCA_039796595.1 Bacteroidota bacterium | reverse complement strand
CGTAAATTATGGATTTAGGCATGGCTTTTTTCCAGTGTGGATGCGCTCATGGCTGATTGCAGGCTCATTGGTAGCGATGAGTATTCGTTTTGTAGGGCCTGTAATTCGCAGATGGTTAGGTCAATAGCTGCATCGGATAGTCATTATTAACTTTGACATCCTACTTTTTTACATAGATACCAAAGTATACAGCACCGTAAGACCGCACAGGTGTACCTTCAACGGTGGCGGGTTGCCATTTGGGCATCGACCATATACATTCCAATAATTCAGCTTCCATTTGATAGACCTTCGTGCCATCGATGCTACGGATGGAAATGTGGGATAAACTACCGTCTTTTTCGATGATGAAACTTATTTTATATCGAGTGTATTCAGACAAAAAAGGAAATTTGATCTGCTCCATCTGTGAGGCCACGAAATGTTCTCCATTTCGATCATCTTCAGTGAAATAAGCTTCACGATGCGGATACTGGTAGATTGTTGTATCGGCAGCAATACGTGCTTTACGATCAGAATTATCCACGTCATCTATAGCCTCGACAGTTGAGTAGATTTCATCAGCGAATACATCTTGATTATTGGCCCGACATAACAATTGATGATTATTGATCGTTGTGGAAAGAGAAACACTAATGAGTTTTTTTATCTGAGGCAGTTTCATCAGTGATTTGCGGTATTTTGCTGTATTCAGACTATCGTCTGATGTTGACACAGCGTAAAAATTGGTGGTGACCACCTTGCCATTAGAAACGTGTAATTGCCAATATTCTTTGAGGCCGTTTGCATTCAAATCGGTTGTAAACAAAGACGTACTGTATAGTCGTTTTGCTGGAAGTGTTTTTAATTCCTGAGCATTTATGCCTTTGAAGAAAATCATGTCAGGAGAATCATCCCTTAGATCACAATCAAAATAGTAGCGCACAGTATCTCTCGAAACGAAGTGATGATCTATCAGTCGCTGATCATTTTCATCCATGTTGTACTGAATCAATGCGTCATAGGACTGAAGATTATTTGAAGGCGAAAAATGTACCAGACGTTTTTTGGTATTTCTAGGAGCATAAAAATAGAGGTCATCAAATGAATGAGCTATTTTATCTTTTTGCTTGATGTCATTAGTAGCGCTAATCATAAAGACGGCTTCCTTATCGGAGATTTTTTTGATTTTAGCGACATCGTATTTACTAGTGCGATATGTCAAAACTCTTTTCCGTATGGCACCCTCATCATATTCCAAAAGATTTAGAGGTATTGAGTCTAAATTTCTTTCGACTGAAGCTGCGTCGAATGCATACGAAAGCAAGTAGCAATACTTTTGGTTATAACCTTGGTAACAATGCACAGAATCGTCCATTTGAAAGGGTAAATTGAAACCTCCAACAATATCGGATGGAAATTGTTTCCAAGTGGTATAGAGTCCTAGTAACTCATAAAACACGCTCAATCTGAGAGGATGTATGTGATATTGATGATAGATGTCTGCTTGATTGGGCAAGGGTGATTTGACATGACTAAAGACCATTGTTGGTTTTGGAGCATCTATGGTGATTTGCCTCATGTGTGTGTCGAATTCAACAAATGAGAACGTGCTGTCCGATAGGCTACCGATTGTTTCATCGGAGAGTTCATTGAGATCTTGTTTTGAACGTTCGAATAAACTACCATTTATTTTTTGTCGCATCAATTCGGTCCGATTTTTAAGTCGTTCTGATGAAAGATTACCTCGACTGGAATTTGATCGCATTGCACGATCCATTTGCTCGGTTTGAGTAGTTTGAATTCGCAGGAGGATATCCAATAGCAATTTTTGATTTTCTTCCGATACGAAATTTGGAGTTGTGACAAATAAGTAATATGGCTCATTCCGCCACAAGTATGCATTTGCCAATTTTTGAACGACGGAACCATTGGTATAGGCCTCGTATTGTGCCGTGTCGAAGGCAGGCAATGGATCTGGCTTGTGGAAGAGGGTATGAAGCAAGAATTTTTTGTGATCCTTCATTGACAGATACTTTGATGTGGTTTTAGATACCTGTTCTTTCTCTTGCATTTCGGACAACCACTTCAATGGTTTGGCTTCAACGGCACACGCCACTTGAAAAAGTATCGCCATTCCTGTAGTGCGATGTACAATCTGTTGCGGAATGGGAGAATGATACACCATGAGTGGGTCTGGGGCATCGTAGAGCATTTCCCATTCGTTCGAATCAATTGTGACCAAATAGTTTGGCGCAATCCAAACGGTATCGTTTTGGGACCATAGGTTTGGTGCCGCACAAATAGTTATGAAAAGTATGAGGAATTTTTTCATGGTTGAATGACTTTCCACATAAATTGATGTGGTCCAATGCGCGGCACTTCATACACTTCTGGTAATGCATGGAATCCTAATCTGTGGTAAAATGAGACGGCCTTAATTCTTGCATCACACCACAAGATATCTACTTTTTTTTGTTTTAGCTCCTCACATGCGGCATGTATCAATGCTTGTCCAAAGTTCTTACCTCGATGTTCCGGATGGACTGCCATTGCCCGAAGTCGGTAGGGATTGGAAGCTTCAATTTTTGGTGAATCCATTTGAAAGAATGATCCAATCGCAACTATGGTGTCATTGTATTTTACACCAAAGTGCATGGCATCGATACGCAAGTCGATATCTATTACACACGCTTCAGGTGACGTCAAGTGAGGCCATAAAACAAGATGGCGCAGCGTATGTGTTTCTTCAGATCTTATTTGTTCTACATGCATCATGGCCATTCATCAAGTTCGTCCAATTCACCATCCATAAATTCATCCAACACACGACGTTCCTTCTTGGTTGGTCTGCCTAATCCACGCGGGCGATCGTAACTCTGTTGCAAACGAATGCGTTCGAGTTTTTCCATTTCTTCAGGAGTCGTTACGTCTTTGGTATACGTTGTTACAAGTTTCGCACCAACTCGACTAACTGGGAATGCCAATACTTCGAAGCGGAAGTAAATTGGGCCTTTGCGAACCGTAATTACATCGCCAACTTTCAGTTCACGTGATGCTTTGATCAATTCGTTATTGACTTGTACTTTTTCTGAACGGCAATGTTCTGCTGCAATACTGCGGGTTTTATAAACCCTAATGCACCATAGGTATTTGTCTACTCGCATAGGATTTGGCTTTTGTTCATCAACCACGCATCTGCCAATACCAATGCTGTCATGGCCTCAACAATTGCCACTGCTCTTGGGACAACACAAGGGTCATGTCTACCTGATGCTTCCAATTGTACGGATTCTCCTGCTTTGTTGATTGTGGTTTGGGCTTGCCCTATGGTCGAGGTGGGTTTAAATGCTACTGAAAACAAAAGTGGATCACTGGTGCTAATTCCTGCAGAAATCCCGGTCTTAAATCGATTGTTTTCAGAGCCTTTCCATGTCGTACGTTCAAATCCGCGATGCATTTCGAAGCCTTGAACCGCATTGATAGACATCATAGCAAAGGCTAAACGAGCATGAAGTTTCTGATACATAGGATCTCCCAGTCCAATGGGCATTTGTCGCACGATACACTGAATGCATCCACCTAGGCTGTCTTTTTCTTCACGAATACGATCAATGGCTGTCATCATTTCTTGTGCTTGATTTGAATCGGGACATCGCACAGGATTGGATTCTACTGCACTGCGATCGACGTCAAGTGGATCAATGAATGCGGTGATTGAACCAATGGATTGCACATAGGCAAGTATATCTATTGATTTGGATTTCAATAATAGTTTACACAGGGCACCGGCGGCAACACGAACGGCGGTTTCACGCGCAGAAGAACGACCACCACCACGGTGATCGCGGAATCCATATTTTTTGTCGTAGACTTCATCTGCATGTCCGGGGCGATAGACATCACTTAATGCTGTGTAGTCCTGACTTCGTTGATCCTTATTGGCAATCACAAATGCAATAGGTGCTCCTGTGCTTTTACCTTCAAAGATTCCAGAGAGAAATTGCACTTCATCTTCTTCATCACGAGTGGTGGTGTACGCACTTTGCCCAGGCCTTCTTCGATGCATTTCGGATTGAACGAAAAGTGTGTCGATGATTACTCCAGCAGGATAACCATCAAGTACACCACCAATAGCTGGGCCGTGCGATTCGCCGAATGTGGTTAGACGAAGCAATTCTCCAAATGAATTCGTTGCCATAAGAAATTAAAAGCGATAACCAACATCGACGAGCAACATACGCAGTTGCAAATCAAAACTGTTAGCGGGTTGATATTGTGTAGGTTTTGGAGAGTCCATATTCCACTGATATCGTATAGGAATATTAAAATTAAACTCTGGACTAAACGTAAAATTAAATTCCAATTTTTCTTTGATTACAACTCTGTAACCAACATTGGCAACCAAACCGAGATTTAGAAAATAATGATTGTAGTCGTACCGACCAAGCATTGTGTCAGGCACATTGTTGTAATTGTAATCGGAGTTCAATGAGTCAACAGGGGTAGGTATGTAGATGTGATCGTACGATTTATATTTTGCTTTGCTATAGCCCACATGTAAGTCGGCACCATAGTACTTTCCAAACTTTTCCGTGTAGTCGCCCCACTCAAAACCTGTTCGAATACTCATTCTGCCATAATATTCTTCAGTCTGGTTTATGATAACGGATGAATCAGCAGTTGGAATAACCGAATTAGGATTGACTAATCCATTATTCTGTGTCAAGTCGTAGAAGTCATAGAACCCTGCAATCTTAAAGCGTTTTCCATTGTTTACTACACGCTTATAAGTTAAAGCAAGATGAAGACTGCCATTGTAACTTCCCATCAATGGAGGCAGAATGGGGTTGACTAAAAATGAAAGCGTGTTTTTTCGACCTGTGTACAGACTGTCCACCTCGACGTATTGGGCTCGCATGGAAGTTGATAGCAGAAGGCCAATCAATACCATCCATAGGTAGGTTAGTCTGTTCATGTTTTTGATCATTTTGGTTGTAAAAATCAACGGTATTTAGCAAATTTATTAGGAATTTTGCCGCGATGAAGATATTGATCAAGAATATCGGCCAATTGTGGGGCGTGTTGCCGCCTGACCACGGACCCTTAAATGGTCATGAGATGGGAAACTTGCCTTGTATTGAGCGGGCTTGGCTGGCCATCGAAAACGGTTTAATCGTGGATTATGGTACAATGGAAGAATGGCCGGGTATATCGGATTGGCGAGACCTGGAGGTTATTGATGCCGATGGTCGTTTTATTCTGCCAACATGGTGCGATTCGCACACGCATTTGGTCTATGCCGCCTCGCGTGCTGGTGAGTTCGAGGATAGAATTAAAGGCCTTACATATCAGGAGATAGCTGCAAAAGGTGGAGGGATTTTAAATTCTGCAGCTAAGCTGGCATTGATGAGTGAAGATCAATTGTTCGAAGACGCAATGATGCGCATGAATGATGTGATGGCACTCGGCACAGGAGCGATTGAAATCAAGAGTGGATATGGATTAGATACTGAGAATGAATTAAAAATGTTGCGTGTGATCCGACGTTTGCGCGAAGCACATCCTATTCTCGTTAAGTCCACCTTTCTTGGCGCTCATGCATATCCACAAGCTTTCAAATCCAATCCATCGGGCTATATTGATCTATTGATCAATGAAATGATTCCTGAAGTCGGAAGACAACAATTGGCTGATTTCATCGATGTTTTTTGCGAAGAAAACTACTTCAGTTGTGACGATACCTCGCGCATTTTGGAGGCAGGTGCGAAGTATGGGTTAACTCCTAAAATTCATGTCAATCAGTTCACTATTTCTGGAGGTGTTAAAGTGGCCGTTGAGCATGGTGCATTAACGGTTGATCATTTGGAAGTCATGGATAACTCTGATATAGCATCTTTAAAGATGGGCCGAACCATGCCAGTAGCACTGCCCGGTTGTTCCTTTTTTATTGGTATACCGTACACGCCGGCGAGACAACTGATTGATGCTAATTTACCACTGGTATTGGCTACTGACTTCAACCCTGGGTCGTGTCCAAGTGGGAACATGAACTTTGTTATGGCACTGGCTTGCACCCAAATGAAAATGACACCTACAGAAGCGTTGGCTGCTGGTACGGTCAATGGAGCATTTGCAATGCAACTTGAACAATTGACGGGTAGTATCACGGTGGGTAAACGTGCCAATTTTATCCTCACAAAGCCATTGCAAACCTTGGCAGAGATGCCTTATTATTTCGGGACCAATTGCATTGAATCCGTATACTTAGGCGGCGAAAAAAAGATATAAATCAATTATGCATAGAATAATAGAATGTATTCCGAATATTTCGGAGGGAAGAGACAAATCAAAAATTGACGCCATTGCATCAGTGGTTGAAACAGTGCCTGGTGTCATGTTACTTGACGTAGACCCTGGTGCGAGTACCAATCGAACGGTGATCACATTTGCGGGTGAACCAGAAGCTGTATGTGAAGCTGCCTTTTTGCTCATTCAAAAAGCCGCAGAATTGATCGATATGCGGGAGCACTCGGGTGAGCACCCACGTCAGGGAGCAACAGACGTTTGCCCACTGGTACCTATTGCAGGAGTTTCCAATGAGGAATGTGTGGCCTTGTCTAGAAAATTGGCAGAGCGAGTAGGTAAGGAGTTGGAGATTCCAGTCTATTGCTACGAATATGCAGCTTTCAAGGAAGAACGTGCCAACTTGGCAAATTGTCGCAAAGGTGAATACGAAGCACTGGAGAAAATTTCTACAGCAGAGTGGAAGCCAGATTTTGGTCCAAATGTGGTGTCCGATCGAGTACGTAGGTCGGGTATCACGACGATCGGATCGCGCGAGTTTTTGGTGGCCTACAATGTCAATCTTAATTCGACATCAACACGCCGTGCCAATGCTATAGCTTTTGATATTCGCGAAGCAGGACGAGTGTTGACCGATCCTAAAACAGGTAAAAATTTGGTTGATGAACAAGGAGAACCTTTGCGTCAACCGGGAACTTTAAAAGCTGTGAAGGGCATAGGTTGGTACATTGCCGAATACGGTGTTGCACAATTGAGTCTCAACCTTACCAATATTAGCATAACCCCTGTACATGTGGCATTTGAAGAAGCTGTTCGCAAGGCAGCGGAGCGTGGAATTCGAGTTACAGGATCAGAATTGGTAGGTTTAATACCTAAGCAAAGCCTGTTGGATGCAGCGGATTATTATTTGCAGAAGCAACAACGCTCACTAGGTATTTCTGAAAAAGAGAAAATGAAGATTGCTGTCAAATCTCTGGGCTTGGATGATTTGGCCCCTTTCAGAGTGGAGGACAAGGTGATCGAATACATCATCGATAAGAAACTCAATTCAGGTGCTCGATTGGTGGACATGAATTTGGTAGACTTTGCCGACGAAACGGCTTCGGAGTCGCCGGCGCCGGGAGGAGGTTCGGTTAGCGCTTATGTAGGCGCTTTGGGTGTATCCCTTGGAACGATGGTAGCCAACCTTTCTTCTCACAAAAGGGGATGGGATGAGCGTTGGGAGGAATTCAGTGAATGGGCTGTGAAAGGAATGGCTTTTCAGAAGGAATTGTTGTGGTTGGTAGATGAGGATACGCGTTCTTTCAACCGCATAATGGAGGCTTTTGGTTTACCAAAAGGTACGGAATCAGAGAAAGCCATTCGCTCAGAGGCTATTGAAAATGCCTCAAAATATGCGATGGAAATACCATTACGAACAGCACGAGTGGCTTACCAAAGCTTGGAAGTGATGAAGGCAATGGTAGAACATGGTAATCCCAATTCAGTAACGGACGCGGGAGTGGGTGCATTGTGTGCGCGAACTGCGGTATTAGGTGCGGTGATGAATGTGCGCATCAATGCTTCCGGAATCAAAGACAAGGTGTTTACCGATAAATTGATGGCTGAGGCCCAGCAATTGGAGACTGCAGCAGAGCAATTGGAGCGCGAGATTCGCGATGCTGTGGCTAAGAAAATGTAAGCTATCGATCGAGTAATCGAATCCTATAGAATTAAAAAGGCCCTGAAGTTTTCTCGATAAACTTCAGGGCCTAATTTTTTGTCTTCGTTTACACCGAAGTGTGCGGAAGTAATTATTTTTTTCCGGTTACAATGAACTCGGTACGACGGTTTTGTTCATGCTTGGATTCATCACAGAATACACCATCCGTACAGTCGTTTAGTAATTCGCGTTCACCATAACCTTTGCTGACAAGACTGCCGCGTGATACACCTTTCTTTACAAGGTAATCTGTAACCGCTTTTGCACGCTTTTGGCTCAAGTCATCGTTGTACTCGAGACTTCCACGGCAATCGGTGTGACTGCGCAATTCGAATTTAAGATTGTTGTTTTCACGGAACAATTTGACCAAACGATCCAAATACGGAATGGCATCATCACGAATGTCCCATTTGTTGTAGTCCCAGTGAATTTCTGGAATGTCATATACACCAGATTCTTTGCCGGTTTTTCCATTACCTGTTTTTCCGTTATCTGTCTTACCGTTATCGGTTTTACCGCCGCCGTTGTCAGTAACATCTGGTTTGTCTTTGATGTAGATTTCTTCCAATTCTATGACACCTTGAATTTGGTCGTCTTTGGTGTTCACAGTAGAAATGGTTTCCATTTTCTTGAAGTGACCATCAACTTCACTTGTGATCTGGTACTCTTTACCTTTCTCAAGTTCTGCTTCGAATTTACCATTTCCATCCGTCATCACCATTTGCTCAGTACCGTCAGTTAGGTTGCGAATGGTAACTTTAACTCCACCCAATGGCAACATGCTGTCTTTACCTGTGATCAACCCTCTGTAGGTGATGGTGCGATCTTCTTCAGTAAAGCTGTAGATACGGTCGTTGCCATTGCGGTCGCTACTGAATAAACCAGTCTTACCATCAGCATTCCAAACCATACTAAAATCATCAGAGGAAGTATTAATTGGGTAACTCAAGTGCTTTGGAATTCCCCAATTACCATTTGCAAATGAAACAGCATTGATGTCTAAGCCACCAAGAGTTTGATGCGCATCACTGCTGAAATAAAGCGTTTCAGCATCTTTCAAAGTTGGAAATACTTCATCACCTTTTGTGTTGATATTTCCACCCAAGTTCATTGGACTATCCCAAGATTCACCATTGAATTTACTTTTCCAAATGTCCATTCCGCCTTGACCGCCGGGCATGTCACTTGCAAAATACATAGTGCCACCATCAGGTGAGAAGAACGGGTGAGCATACATGTACTTGCTTTCGCAGAAAGCGACCAAACTTGGTTTTGACCAAGTACCATCTGGATTGGCTTTACTCATGTACAATTGCGTAGTACTTGTTTTGTTGTCATTACCGGCAAGTGCGCTGCTATTCAATTGAAAGCTACGAGTGAAGATCATGGTTTGACCATTTGGCGAAACTGCTCCTACAGCGTCATGGAATTTACCATTGACACCTTCCAGCTCAACCGGAGTGCTCCATTGATTTCCATTCTTTTGAGTATAGAAAAGATTGGTAAAAGCACGATTAGTATAAGGATCTTTATCTCCTTTACCAGAAGGGCTTGTAACCAAATATCCATCTTTGTAAGGATAACTTGA
>JBDKJN010000027.1:0-4702 GCA_039796595.1 Bacteroidota bacterium | reverse complement strand
GTTAAAAAAGAGTATCCGCGTTGTAGCCTGTAATAAAAGTGCAGCCTCTGCACCTATGAACTTGTATTCAGAGTTAAAATCTTTAGCGAGTGAATTCAACACCCACTTTTTATTCGAAACCAATGTTGGCGCAGGTTTGCCAGTCATCACCACCATCAATGACCTATGTCATAGTGGGGACCAAATACATCGCATTCAAGCAGTGTTGTCAGGCACCTTAAATTATGTGTTCAACCATTACGATGGTGCCAAACCATTTTCTGACGTTGTAAGAGATGCACAAAATGAGGGCTATACCGAACCAGACCCCCGTCTGGATCTAAGTGGCGCAGATGTCATGCGTAAGTTGCTCATACTCGCTCGAGAAGCGGGTTACCCCATTGAAATGGAAAACATACAGTGCAATTCCTTTTTACCTGAGTCATGCATGCGGGGTACAGTTGAAGACTTCTACCAAGAAATGCATCGTCAGGAAAAACACTTCAAACAATTATTGGATGACGCGAAGTCAAACAATTGCCGCTTAAAATTTGTGGCAACATTACAAAACAATCAATTTAAGGTTGGCCTTGAGCAAATCCCAACCGATTCAGACCTTTATCATTTATATGGTAAAGACAATATTGTTATCATCCATAGTTCGCGTTACAACCAACAACCTTTGGTAATAAAAGGTGCTGGCGCAGGAGCTGAAGTGACTGCCGCCGGTATTTTTGCCGATATCATCAAAGCATCGTATAAATAACAATATGCCCATGTATAATCAAGCAACAGTTCAAAGTCCGGCAACCATAGCCAATATTGTATGTGGCTTTGACGTCCTGGGTTTAGCGCTTGAAACACCCTTTGATGAAATCACATTGCGCATGGTGGAAGGACCATCTTCCATCACCATTCAAAACGAAGACGAATTTAATCTGCCAACACAACCAGAACACAATGTTATGGGCGCAGCCCTTCAGGCATTGCTCAATACACTTGATGTGACGTACAGCTGCCATATTGTTTCCAGAAAGGCCATTCGTCCAGGTAGTGGTGCAGGAAGTAGCGCGGCCAGTGCAGCGGGTATTGTATGTGCCGCTAATGCCATATTGAATCAAAAATTCAATACCAATGAACTCATTGAATTTGCTAAACACGGAGAATTCCTAGCAAGCGGTTCAAGGCATGCTGACAATATTGCGCCGGCGATTTTAGGCGGTGTTGCACTCATTCATAGCAACCAACCGTTGGACATTGTATCGTTACCTTATCCCGAATTATACATTGCTCTTGTTCATCCTCAAATTGAAGTAAAAACAAGCGATGCACGAGCTATAATTAAGCAACAGATTTCGCTTAAAGCGGCGGTAAATCACTGGGCACATGTTGCAGCTTTGGTAGCAGGATTTGCCACAAAAGACAGTGCATTAATTAGCCGAGCATTACAAGATGACGTCATCGAGCCTGTGCGCAAACTATTGATTCCTCACTTCGATCTGGTCAAATCGAAATCATTGGAAGCAGGAGCATTAGGAGGAGGCATCAGCGGTTCTGGTCCATCGATTTTTATGTTCTGTGAACATCTAACAACTGCACAAAAAGTTGCCGAATCTATGCAATCCATTTATAACAAACACGGCATTCCCGCATTGACCTATACTACTCCAATTGCTAAACATGGAGTTCGTCTCACCCATCTTCAATAAGCTCATGGACATTAATTATCAATCGCTCGATGCAATTAAAGAGCGGCTCAATTTCACCGATGCCGTTATCCAAGGACAATCGACAGCGAAAGGATTGTTTTTTCCCGAACATATACCCACTCTTTCGGAAGGTCAAATTCAACACCTATTGAAATTGCCGCGAGAGCAACGCGCTTTTCATTTGTTGAGGCCTTTTGTAGACGCAACGATCAACGACGAAGCACTGCTAAACGCGTGTACTTTGATCACATCATTCCCGATTCCATTGCGTTGGTTAACTGATGACGTCGCCATTCTTGAATTATTCCACGGCCCAACACTGGCATTCAAAGATGTCGGCGCTCGATTTGTGGCAGCTATTTTAGATAGCATCAATCAAAAAAGCCCTCAACCACGAACGGTACTTGTAGCCACCAGCGGAGATACCGGTGGCGCAGTGGCCGCAGCCTTTGAAAATGCTTCCAACACAAAAGTCATCATCCTATATCCTCGAGGCGGCGTCAGTCGATTACAAGAATTACAACTCACCTCGAATGGTCATTCGGTTTTTGCAATCGAAGTGGATGGTGACTTTGATGTCTGCCAAGCGATGGTTAAAACCATGTTTGCCGATCAAATCATCAAAGATCAGTTTGGCCTCATTTCCGCTAATAGTATCAATATAGCTAGATGGCTACCTCAACAGATCTACTATTTTGATGCGTTAAGTCAATGGCATCATGACACCCCTCCAGTCATTGCTGTGCCAAGTGGCAACTTCGGCAATATCGCCGCAGGCCTCATAGCCGTAGCTCAAGGCTTACCTGTTCAAGGAATGATCGCCGCCTGCAATAACAATGACACCGTACCTCGGTTCATGCAAACCGGTGAATGGCAGCCTCGCCCAACGCAAAGCACATTAAGCAACGCAATGGACATTAGTGTACCAAGTAATTACCCGCGCGTTGTTGAATTATTGGAGAAACACATGAACACCGAAAAATTCGTTTTCCAATCCGTACAAATTAGCGACGATAGCACAGCAGAAAAGATTAAACAATGTTTAGAACAATATGACTATTGGATTGATCCGCATACCGCGGTAGGGCTATCAGCATTGGATAAGTTAATCTCGAAAAAACAAAAGGCAATTTGCCTATCTACAGCCCATCCAATCAAATTTGCGCCCACTGTGTCAGCCATTACTGGTGCTACTCCACCATTGGATATTGATCTCGAGCAAATGCTCTTGGCCAAATCACAACGCAAATTCCAGATGAATCCATCCACAACTGAATTGATAGCGTTTATGCGCACGCATTTGACCTAATGCTGACCAAATACCATATGTTGTATTTACCATTGAGTACGGCTCAATGCGAATAAAAACAAAGAGGGCGATCGCTTGCGATCGCCCTCCACACTTCTATTCTATTGAAATTACAAATTTCCTGTCATTTTAGCTGGAACTACCCATTCATCGTATTGTTCTGCACTAACATAGCCCAAACGCACGGCCTCCTCTTTTAAGGTAGTGCCATTCTTATGTGCAGTCTTGGCAATCTCAGCCGCCTTGTAGTAACCGATTTTTGTATTCAATGCAGTCACTAACATCAACGAATTGTCCACCAACTCCTTAATTCGCCCGTGATTAGGTTCAATACCCACTGCACAGTTCAGATCAAAGGAAACAGCCGCGTCGCCTAACAACTCCGCACTTTGCAAGAAATTGTAGGCCATCATTGGTTTAAACACATTTAACTCATAGTGACCTTGTGTACCACCTACTGTGATAGCAACATCATTGCCCATTACCTGAGCACAAACCATGGTCATTGCCTCGCATTGTGTAGGATTCACTTTTCCCGGCATAATGCTGCTCCCTGGCTCATTCTCTGGGATAAAAATTTCTCCGATACCGCTACGTGGGCCGCTTGCCATCATTCGTATGTCATTGGCAATTTTATTAAGTGCAACAGCCAACTGCTTCAAAGCACCATGGCTTTCGACAATACCATCATGTGCTGCCAAAGCTTCAAATTTGTTCGGAGCTGAGGTGAAAGGTAAGCCACTGAATTCTGCAATTTTTATAGCAACCAATTCGCTGTATCCTTTTGGAGCATTGAGGCCGGTGCCCACTGCCGTTCCACCTAAAGCAACTTCGCCCAAATGAGAAAGAGTATTGTGCAACGCTTTTAAACCATAGTTCAATTGAGCTACGTATCCACTTAATTCCTGACCCAACGTAATCGGAGTAGCATCCATCAAATGAGTGCGACCAATTTTCACCACTTGCATGAATTCTTCACTCTTCTTTTGCAACGTATCACGCAATTGCTCAATGCCGGGAATCGTCTTTTCAACTACTGCAGTATAGGCCGCAATGTGCATCGCCGTTGGATAGGTATCGTTGCTTGACTGTGATTTATTCACATCATCATTTGCACTCAACAAAGATTGAGGTTCGCCAAGGCTGCCGCCAGCCATGACATGCGCACGATTCGCAATCACCTCATTGAGGTTCATATTGCTTTGTGTGCCACTACCGGTTTGCCAGATCACCAATGGAAATTGATCATCCAATTTGCCCTGAAGAATTTCATCACAAACGGCACTAATGGCATCGCGTTTTTCCACAGGCAGTACACCCAATTCAAAATTTGCATGAGCAGCTGCCTTTTTCAAGATTGCAAATGCGCGAATGATCTCACGTGGCATGCTGGCTTCTGGTCCGATCTTAAAATTATTTCTGGAGCGTTCCGTTTGCGCACCCCAATAAACATGAGCAGGTACCTTTACCTCACCCATCGTATCCTTTTCAATTCTAAATTCCATTCTTTTGTTGCTTAAAAAATTTATTCCACCGTTGATGCACTTCCTTGCTGCATCAAAAATCCTTTCAAAAATTCGTCAATGTATCCGTCCATGACACTATCTACGTCCGATGTTTCAACACCAGTTCTAACATCCTTCACCAATTTATACGGCTGCATCACATAATTTCTTATTTGTGAGCCCCACTCAATTTTCTTCTT
>JBDKJN010000026.1:0-5603 GCA_039796595.1 Bacteroidota bacterium | reverse complement strand
TTCTTCCATTCATTGCATTCGCCATCTTCATCGGTGCCAATACCATTGCTCAACACCCGGTCGAGCAGTTCTATTCATACGCTGCTCTCATCGTTGTATTGATTGGTGTAGATATGCTTTCTGGAGGTAAACCAGCAAAACAATTGCTTTACTTCTCATTCGGTGCTATCGCAGCCCTTTTGGTAGGTATATTCGGAAGTGGTATGACCAGTGCTTACGCATTCATTGCCGTAGGCCTTTTCTGTAGCACCTTGTGGCCATGTATCTTCACTTTGGCCATCACAGGACTAGGACGTCACACCAATGTAGGTTCATCGCTTTTGATCATGATGATCATGGGTGGTGGCTTAGTAAGTTACTTCCAAGGTTATCTGTCTGAAAATGTTGTTGGTATCCAACAAAGCTATTGGGTAGGTGTAGTTTGCTTTGTATATCTCGCCTACTACGCATGGCGCACGCGTCATCTCGATGCTGCCCCTGCTGCCGGTGGACACTAGTCCATCCGATCAATTGCGCATTTGCTCGAGTTTCTTGACATTTAGTATGGTAATGTTAGAGGCATTCACCTGAATCAAGCCCTCTTCTTTGAAATCGCTGATGGTGCGAATCAACGACTCTGTCGCTGTACCCACCAACTTAGCTAAATCGTCGCGCGATATCGACATGCCGAATGGTCGTTCGGGATCGTTATGGTATCTGCTTTTCAGTGTCAACAAAGCTTCAGCTGTGCGTTTACGAACGCTGCTATAGGCCAGTGCCAACAACCGATCGTGTTCTTTCTGAACATTACCTACTAAGAGTTTGATAAACTGTTCTGCGATTTGTGGGGACGCAGTGATCAGTTGCATAAAATCTTCAACTCCATACATCACCACTTCCGACTCTTCGATGGTCTCAGCACTTTGATTGTAAGGAGTGCCCTGCAGCAACGACAGGTAGCCAAAAAAATCACCAGGTTGCAACAAATGCGTGATCAAATCCTTGCCCAACTCATGACTCTTGTAGAGTTTTACTTTGCCTGATTTCAAATAATACAAGCCCAGAGGAGTATCACCTTCAGCAAATATGATTTCTTTCTTTCGGTAATTCTTTACCTGCGTGCGTTTGGCAACAGTTGCGATATCTTCCATTCCGTGCAATTGCCCAAGCATATGTTCCATAGTGGAATTGTGCAATGGATCATGCTGGCGCTGGCGCACCTTATTCAGGCGGCTTTCCACCGCTTTTAATAATTCCACATCATCAAACGGCTTGGTTAAATAATCATCCGCACCCATCTCCATGCCCTTCCTAATATCGGCTCGCTCTGTTTTTGCGGTTAAGAAAATAAATGGAATGGCAGCGGTATCCTCCGACATGCTCAATACTTGAAGTACACCAAACCCGTCCAGCACAGGCATCATGATGTCACAAACTATTAAATCGGGGCGCTCCGCTTTCACCATTTCGACGCCAATTTTTCCATTCTCCGCCGTACGCACCTGATAGCCTGCCATCGTCAGAATTTCAGCCGAATTCTCGCGTACATCCGGGTTGTCTTCAATCAAAAGAATATTTTTCATAGCCTTATTTTTTTTGAGGTAATTGAATGCGGAATGTTGTTCCTACATTCAATTCACTATCCACGGCAATGCTGCCATTCAATAATTCCAGATATTTGGTTATAATATTCAAACCGAGGCCGGTGCCCTGAATGTTTTGGGCGTTTTTGCCACGGAAAAATCGCCCAAACAAATGGCGTTTGTCTTCATCTGAAATGCCGATTCCCTGGTCCTTCACTTGTAAACAGAGCCATCCGTCTTTGGAATCTACGAGCACATCCACAACCGAATGTTCATTCGAGAATTTGATCGCATTCGATATTAAGTTCACCATCATATTCCGCAACAGCGCTTTGTCTGTGACCCATGTTTCTTCAATATGGTGTTCCAATTGTATCACCTGTCCTTCTTTGCACAACACCTGCAACTCATCTATAACCTCTTGAACAAGCGTTACAACATTGACGGGCATCCAATGCACTTCAATTTTTCCTTCTTCCAATTTGCCGATCGAAAGAAAGTCATTGAGGATTTCAGTTAACCCGTTGACCGCTGACTTAATTCGTCCAACATGTTTTTCACGTTGGTCCTGATGATGTGTTTCAATGTATTTACTAATCAGCGACGCTGAGGATAGAATTGTACTCAAAGGGGTGCGAAACTCATGAGACGCCATGGTGATAAAGCGTGATTTCATTTCGTTGAGCTCCTTTTCCTTCTCCAGAGCTTGCTCTAACTCGTCGCGTGATGCTTCCAATTCATTCAATGCCTCCTTTAACACCAGGGTGCGCTCACTCACTTTGTTCTCCAATGTTTCATTGAGTTGTTTCAACTCGGCATTGATACCCATGATGCGTTTCTGTTGTTCAAAACGTTCGGAGATATCAATGACAAACCCAATTACAAACATGCCTTCAGCCGTTTCGTAATGACTCAAACTCACTTCAACTGGAAATTCCCCACCATCCTTTCGACGTCCGAACAGCGTCATATTGTTGCCCATAGGTCGACGAACAGGATGTTTCATAAAACTCTCCCGGTGTTCGACATGTCGTTCTGCAAATTTTCGCGGGATCAATACCTCAACGGCCTGACCATTGAGTTCATCGGTATCATACCCAAAAAGAGAATTGCATTTGGGATTGGTCAGAATAATCTGTCCTCTTTGATTACAAATCAATATCCCTTCATTGACATGATGAAAGACATTCTCAAAACGTGATTCAGTATTGCTTAACATAAGCTAGGCGTCCAGTGCAATGGTGGTTGAACAAAAAATTACTTATCAAAGCTCCGAAAATCACTTCATCGCTTATTCTGTTACCAAAGGAAAATAAAAAAAGGCTTGGGAATACCTAAAAATGAGAACACTCAATGAAAAACATGACAATCGTCAGTTTTCTAATAGGACGACTAATCACCCATTTTAACACGACGCAATTCAAAGTTTTGTCCCAAATACACGCGCCTCACTTGTTCATCGCTTGCCAGTTCCTCGGCTGTACCCGCCTTAAGAATGCTTCCATCGTAGAGCAGATATGCACGGTCAGTAATGCTTAGGGTTTCCTGCACGTTATGATCCGTGATCAATACGCCGATGTTACGTGATTTGAGTTGCCAAACGATTTTCTGAATATCCTCGACGGCAATAGGATCGACACCAGCAAAAGGTTCATCGAGGAGAATAAACTTGGGATCAGTAGCCAGTGCGCGAGCTATTTCCGTGCGGCGCCGTTCGCCCCCACTGAGGTGATTACCGATGTATTTGCGTTTATGCGTAAGTCCAAATTCCTCCAATAGGGATTCCAACTTAACTTTTTGATCCGCTTTGGAAAGCTTGGTCAATTCCAGCACGGCCTTAATATTGTCTTCAATGCTGAGTTTGCGAAAAATGCTCGCCTCCTGAGGCAAATAACCCACGCCCAATTGCGCACGACGGTACATTGGTTCATTGGTGATATCTGTACCATCCAATACAATGCGCCCTTCATTGGGTTTAACCAATCCGACTACCATGTAGAAGCTCGTGGTCTTTCCCGCACCGTTGGGGCCTAAAAGACCAACAATCTCACCTTGACTGACGTGAAACTCTACGCCCTTCACTACGGTGCGCTGTCCATAACGACGAACGATATTTTCCGCTTTTAAGATCATTGTCTTCGCTTCCTCATTGGGGCCACAAAATAAAGTCATTTCCGTCGACTTTCAACACATTTGGCTCTCATGTGCCAAAGGGCATTCATCTTCCCTTTCAAACAACCCATGGTGCCTTGCGCGTAACAAATGGACAAATAACGTTAGGGCAAAAAAAACCCGAAGTACTGTTGCACTTCGGGTCTATGTGATATTGCTGAGTCTACACCGTGACACAATGGCCACGAAATTCAGCGTTAGTTGCGTTGTAATTTCAATGTTTTAACTTTACCTGAGGTACCGGTGATCATCACCATGTATATGCCTTTGCGCAAATTATCTGCTGGTAAAATTAGATTTTGACAACCATTGTCATCGGTTTCGCTTTGAATGACGTAAACCGTTTTGCCCGTCAAGTCACGTACCTCAACAGAAAAGTTTTCATTGACCGCCTCGTCAAAAAGCAATTCAATTTTTCCTTCGTGCGAAACGATAGAAGCTGTGCTGATGGGGTGACGCTCTGTAGATTGAGCATGCGTATGAGCAAGACTCAAAAAAAGCAAACTGAGGAATACAAGTACAAATCTCTTCATCTTTCATCCAAATTTATGCACCTCCGACAACAATAATCCTGCCGTTTTCTCGATACCACGGCGTCTTGCGGTTGCTAAAGTGCTGGTTTCAAAATTCCTTCCTTCAACTCATCTCGGCCAAGCTCTGATGATTTCCAAGTGTTTACCTAACAAATATAAGAAAGTTTCAATGGAATCCTATAAAAATCGATGCAATTGGATTCTCTTTTAGAAGAATTGGCGCTAAAAGGCTAGAATCTCCAACGAAACATCACGTGTACATCGCTGAGTTGACGGCCTTTAATCTCCTGATTTCCAGACCCAATAACATTCTTATCACTGTAGAGCCAACGAGCCAAGCGCACTTGCAGTTCCAGTCCTCTGCGAATGTCCCAACTTACCATACCATACACCCGACTACCAACGCCATTATGGGCGGGAATACTGAAGGCGTATAACACATCGTTTTCGTAAGCATAAACCCTTGCATTCCAATCATCTGTGCGAAACAACGCATATCGCGCTACAAATTGGACCGGCCAGCCCACTTTTTTAAATGCCACATCCTGATAGGCCAGGTAGCCCTGTTGTTTCAAGTCCTCCTTTCGGTAAAAAACCCATTCAAGCCGTGATTTTAATTGCACGTTGGGGTGAATCATATAAGACGCATTCACACGGAATACATCCCTCGAAAGATCGACTGGAGGCGTGATGCGTTGATCTGTGGAGGAGGCGTTTTGCGCGTCATTTCGCCTTCTAAATCGAACATAAAACTCGTCCTTGCGGTTCGGCTTATAGTTGAGTTGAACCAAAAAATCGGTAGCGGAACTCGGCGCGTCCACACGATACCGTAACCATGGATACTTGACCAGATCCACATACGTGGTCATGGTCCATCCCTTTGGCCAGGTGGTTTGCAGACCGGCAAATAAGCCACGCTCATTGGCCGGATTGTCTTGATTTTCAGCAAACACATTCGCATACAATGCTTGATAATCGCTGGTGAAATGGCGGTGCAGCAAACTCAGTGCGACAGAAGGGTGCAGGGAAGCTACAACTCCATTCAGGGCTGACCATCCGCCATTGCCGCTTCGCGATACCTCGCCAAAAAAATTCGCATTTCGCCACACCGTTTGGTAATTGATTCCTGCGGTGGTGAAAACACTTCCTTGAGGGCCGTAGTATCGATACAAGGCATTATTCAAGAAAAGTGGTGCGTTGTAATCTATTCTTGCCGCAGTAAAACCAATAGAACCTCGTGTAGATTTAAAATCCAAATTCCCACCAACCACGGTTTCCTGAAGGAGTCCTTTTTTGGCGATCTCTGAGCCAGTCCGGTGCAATCCTGCCGCATTGA
>JBDKJN010000025.1:0-19815 GCA_039796595.1 Bacteroidota bacterium | reverse complement strand
TTAAATTAGCTTTGACATCTTCTCGTTTCAACATGTAGTCGCGGATGTAATGATCCACAAATTTACCTTGCACTCCGAAGGTCATAAAAAGCGACATGCGCTCTTTTTGCTGTTCCAACTTGAGAAAGCCTGGAATGCGGTTTTCCAAACTACTATTGTCAATCGAAAATCCACGAAGTCCTCGTAAACGAACGGCATTTCCACTGTGCAAAGTCTTCAGGCTCCATGCGGCGACATCGCCGGCATCGGTATCCAAAAATATTGATTTGCCATCAGGATGAATATGGCTTCCAGATTTTACTTTTAGTCCTCCGCTATAATTTTTGTGGTCCTGTAAATAAATGCCTATGCGAAGTATGTTGTATCCAGGTTCCCAATCCAGTCCTTTTCCGCATTCACGATCTGTGGCATCCCGATGAAAACCGCGAGCCCCTGTTCCAATTTGATAAGTGCTATCACCAAAATAAACCAATTCGCTCGATTGTAGTAGATCTCGCGCCATCATTAGAATTCTTTCGTCTAACAAGATGGAACGTAAATGTGTTTTACTCAATAGATCACCACGTGTCGATTGTGCAGCGGTTTTCATTACGCGTTGGATCAAGCCTCGACTTTCGTCTTCAGCAAATTGTTGCTGAACCGCCGTACGCATAGACGTAATTTCATCGGGTCCAAAAACACCGAATTTGAGTGCATAGCCATGTTGGTCAAATAATTCAGCAGGTCGCATTTTCAATTCTTTTTTTGTTCTATATGTGCATTGATTTTTCCCAGCTCTGGGTTTGTTCGCATGACGTTTTGAATCTCACGGTAATTCAATGTGGAAGCTTTAAAACGATCCTCTAAAATTTCACATAAAGTATAATCCTCTGTAGTATCAATGCACAATCGAATACTACTGTTGTCTTCATCATCCGAAACATTGAGTATGTTGGTTTGGCCGTTTTTGTTCTTCCAAAGATAAGGCGTTACGTGTTCATGATCATAGGGGTCGTCACTCTGGCTGGCAATCTCATTTAACCGCGAAGCATGGAAAATTTCAAAATCAAAGCCTCGTGCGTAAGTTCTGGGAAAACAATTGCTGACGTAGGTTTCTGTTGTGGATTGATCTTGTATTAATTCAAGGCCACGGAGAATCAATGTGGGGTCTATAAATGGACAATCTGAGGTCACGCGAATTACCCAATCGCAAGGGTTTTGATTGCAAGTGTCTATAAACCGTTGGAGTACATCCAATTCGCTTCCACGTGTTATAGCCACAGCATGTTTTGCGGCTACCTCAATCAGCGGATCGTCTTCCTTATTGCTGGTTGTTGCTATGGCTATTGGCAATCCGGTTTGCTTCAAACGTTTGATATGCGCCCCAAGTACAGTTTCATCTCCCAAGGGCAACAATATTTTTCCAGGCAAGCGACTGCTCGTCATGCGACATTGTGTGATAATCAAGGCGTTCATGCTATATTCTTTTTTAAGGACACACGACGACCTACCCATTGCATGCAAGGTAATTCAAGCCAACGATAGGTTATTCCGCTCGCAGTTAAGGTCAAAAGAATGCATAATGTGATAACGCCAATTGGCGATAGAATCACGGTGCTTTTTTTCATCAGGCCAATGACTATGGCCCAAACCCGGGGATGTAGCATGTAGATACTATAGCTCCATTCTCCCAAATACAAGAGACTTTTTTCAATGGGAGGCCAAAACCGAATGTTGATTCGGTACCAGGAAAGTGCTACAAGTATTGTTGCAGTGCTCAATACCAGTCGAGGCATACCGGTGACCAGAGCTAAACGGTCGCCTTCTACAGGTAAGAGAATGAATGTCAATAGAGCTATTGCCCCGATCACGGGTGTCTGCCAGTTTATGGGCTTCAGATGGAGTTGATATTTTCCAAAAACGGCCCCGGCGACAAAAAAAACAAGATGGTTAAACGGGTGAATATAACTGGACCAAAAAGAGGCTAAATCAATAGCTCCGGGCCATGCAAAAACGAAAGTAAGTGCAATGATCAAAAGGATGCTGCTTATTTGTATCCAACGACGCCCGTAGCTCATTATGGCCAATAGAGTTGGCAATAACAAATAAAACACCCACTCATTGCCGATACTCCATGAGCCTGTGGCTATTCCTCCGTCGTAATCGAACACAGCGAATAGTCCAGTGAGATTGAGCAGTACGCGCTCTACTTGGAAAGTGCTTTTGGAAGCAACCACTGTGGCCAGCGTGGCCAGGATGAACAACGGCATGAGTCGTACATATCGTTTGATAAAAAAGGATTTATACGGAAAGGGTTTGTCATCGGTGTTCGCTCCATAAATGTGACCAAGGGCAATGCCGCTGATGACATAAAATAGGCTCACACCATACAACCCAATTCTTCCTAAAAGCTGATTGGATGCCAATTCACCATATTGAAAACTCACAAAATGAAATAGCATGATTCCACACGCTGCGAGGCCTCGTAGTTGGTCAATTTGTTGCAGCCTTGCCTTCATTCTTGGGTCTTTTAGACGTCAGCATTTAGATGAAGGCGGATGAGGTCGCGCATGTCCTCAGCATTCACCCATGCATCATTGGTTCCACTGTTGTATTGAAAGCCTTCGGTGACTTTTAGTGCTTTAAAGTGATCAATGAATTCAGAAAGTTTGAATACCGGTGTTTGCGGTAATATCGCGTAATACTTGCCCAAATCGTAGGTGGTATAGGAATCAGAAGAGGTGATCATTTCTTCATGTAATTTTTCACCTGGACGAATGCCCACTATTTCGGTTTTACAGTCAGGTCCTATTGCCTGAGCGACGTCCGTGATGCGGTAGCTAGGTATTTTAGGTACAAATATTTCACCGCCCCATGCCGTTTCCAACGCATGCAGTACCATTTCAACTCCTTCTTGCAACGAGATGTTGAACCGGGTCATTTGTGGGTCGGTGAGGGGCAATGTTCCTGAACTTCTTTGGTCTAGAAAAAATGGAATCACGGATCCGTTGCTGCCCATTACATTGCCATAGCGCACTACGCTGAATGTACAATTGCGTTTGCCACGAATTCCGTTAGCGGCTACAAAAAGTTTGTCACTCACCAGTTTGGTGGCGCCATACAAATTGATCGGTGCGGCGGCTTTATCTGTGCTTAGTGCAACTACTCGACTGACTTCGGTTTCCAATGCGGCATTGATCACATTTTCAGCACCCATTACATTGGTTTTAACACATTCCATTGGGTTGTATTCCGCAATTGGCACATGCTTCATGGCTGCAGCATGGATCACATAATCAATGTCTTTCATGGCTCGCACCAATCGGTCATAGTCACGAACATCGCCGATGAAATAGCGCATCTGAGGATAAGAAGCGTGAGGAAAACGCAGCCCCATTTTATAGTGCTTCTGTTCGTCACGACTAAATATCACAAGGCGCTTAATTCCTGGGTGATGCTTTAGCAAATATTCTGTGAGGGCAATGCCAAGCGATCCCGTTCCTCCGGTGATCAGTATGCTTTTTTGATTGAGATCCAACATATTTTCTGTTATGGGTACAAACCTAACGCAAAATTGGCAATCAAGGTGAGCGGAAACGCTAGGTTTAGGGGTTCAAATGCCCCAAAAAGGATGTATCTTTGCTCGATCTAGAATGGTAAACAGATTTGGCTCCCAAACCAAACAGTTTGTATATGTAACCCTGAGGGTTGCCAATCGTTCATAGATGTCAGAAATTACAATATTGTCAATATGTCGAAAGAAATTTCATGCTCGTTTTGTGGTCGCAAAAAATCCGATGTCACCCTCTTAATTGCAGGTATAAGTGGGCATATTTGTGATGAGTGTGCAGTACAAGCAGGCTCAATCATTCAAGAGGAAGTTAAATCTTCTCGCCAATCTAAGTTGGAGGAGGTTTCATATAAACTCCAAAAGCCAGATGAAATCAAACGTCATTTGGATGAATATGTCATTGGACAAGACGATGCCAAGCGCTTTTTAAGCGTGGCTGTTTACAACCACTACAAACGTTTGGCCTCACGCGGCAAAGCTGTGACGGATGGTGTTGAAATCGATAAAAGCAATATCATTTTGGTGGGTGAAACCGGAACGGGGAAGACTCTTTTGGCTAAAACCATCGCCAAATTGCTCAAAGTTCCTTTCGCTATTGCTGATGCAACTGTGCTCACCGAGGCTGGTTATGTTGGCGAGGATGTTGAAAGCATTCTTTCACGCTTACTGCAAGATGCAGATTATGACGTGGCCAAAGCTCAACGTGGTATCGTTTTTATTGACGAAATAGACAAGATTGCTCGTAAAAGCGATAATCCATCTATTACCCGTGATGTATCTGGTGAAGGTGTGCAGCAGGCTTTACTCAAATTACTTGAAGGAAGTATAGTTAATGTGCCACCCCAAGGTGGACGAAAGCATCCCGAACAGAAAATGATTCAGGTTGATACACGTGATATCTTATTCATTTGTGGTGGCGCTTTTGATGGTATTGCAACACATATCGAACGAAGAGTGAATACAGCTTCAATTGGATTCTCCACGGCACAGGATCGTGTGAATCAAAAGAATTTGCTGCAATTTATTTCTCCCCTTGATTTGAAGCGTTTTGGTCTAATACCTGAATTAATAGGTCGCTTCCCCGTGTTGACGCATCTCGATCCCTTAGACGAAAATGCCTTGAGACGTATTTTGACTGAGCCTAAGAATGCTTTGATCAAACAATATGTTAGACTGTTTGAAATGGATGATATCAAGTTGAGCTTCGATAAAAAGGCGCTGGACTTTATGGTCGAAAAAGCCATTGAATATAAATTAGGTGCCCGCGGATTAAGGGGTATTTGTGAGGCCATACTGACTGATGCGATGTATGAAATGCCATCCAATAATCGTGATCGCGAACTAAAGGTGACGATTCAATACGCAAAGGACAAATTCTCACACAGTAAAATGAGCCAATTAAAAGTGGCTTAAGTCTTTGTTGTTTGAGGTCGATTGCAATCGGTCTGGGGTTCAATGAAAGGATAATCTATGACTTTCCTAATCATGTCTCTTGGGTGAGGTCGTATGTCCTGCGATTGTGAGTAAAATAAGATCCATTGTTTATAACCTCGCGTGGGATTTACAACTCGAATGAAAGGGCTTATGGTATGTTTGTTCCCGAAACGATTTTTACATGACTAGGGCTGCCGTCTTCCTCAAGGAAGCGGCAGTTTTAGTTTTTATACCCGGGGTAGTTGCACATTTCCAACAGTATGGGGCGTTGGATTGATGCAACAGAAGCTGCTCTTGGACAGGAATTGAGCACGTAAGCTGATTTCGTTGTGAATCATGCGTAAAACCTTCGAACTTCAGTTTACTTTTGGAATTCCATTTCAATTATGCACGAGCAGGATACTTCAGCTATTTCAGATCAATCATCAAGTGTAGAAACACCTTTGATGAAACAATACAATTCCATCAAGGCCAAATACCCGGATGCGTTGTTGTTGTTTCGTGTCGGAGATTTTTACGAGACTTTCGGTGAAGATGCTGTGCGTGCTTCTGCCATTCTTGGGATCGTGTTGACCAAACGGAAAAATGGAGCAGCAGCGTTCATCGAACTGGCTGGATTTCCGCACCACTCCTTGGATACTTACCTGCCTAAATTAGTTAGGGCAGGTAATCGTGTGGCGATTTGTGACCAATTGGAGGATCCTAAGCTCACCAAAAAGATTGTCAAAAGGGGAATTACTGAGTTGGTAACTCCAGGAGTTTCATATAACGACAAAACCTATGATAGTGGTGCCAATCAGTTTTTGGCCGCTGTTTGTCTTGCACAAAAACAAGCGGGTTTGGCTTTACTCGATATTTCAACTGGCGAATTTTTAACGGCGCAAGGCACGATTGAATACGTGGACAAGCTGGTTCAGACTTTTAAGCCAAGCGAAGTGTTGTACAAAAAAACGGAAGACAAATTATTTCGTGAAAGTTTCGGTGAAGGTTTCTATACGTTTAGATTGGATGATTGGGTTTTTACTCCTGATTTTGCCAATGAAATTCTAAATAAACACTTTGGTACCAAATCGCTCAAAGGTTTTGGTGTCGACCAAATGCAATGGGGAATAATTGCTTGTGGTGCCATCTTGCATTATTTGGCTGAAACACGTCATGACAAACTTGATCACATCAGCCATATAGCGCGTATCGAAGAAGATCGGTTTGTTTGGTTGGATAAATTCACCATTCGGAATCTGGAATTGGTAGATAGCCCGAATGATCATTCGGCAACGCTTTTGCAAATTATTGATCAAACAGTTGTTCCGATGGGCAGTCGCTTGCTTCGTCGTTGGGTTGTATTGCCCAGTAAAGAATTGCACGTCATTCAACGAAGACAATCGCAGGTGGATTATTTTGTTCACCACCAGGATGCGATGGAACAATTGCGCACAGAACTCAAACGGGTAGGTGATCTAGAACGATTAATTGGGAAAGTAGCTGTCGCAAGAATTAATCCCCGTGAAATGGCTCAAATGCAACGGGCGTTGGAAGCCATTGAACATATTCAGTTGGTGTTGGCTACATCTTCCAATAATGATATTCTGGCGATTCGTGACCAACTTAATCCATGTTTGGATCTTGTCGCAAGACTTAGGAAGGAATTGCATGCTGATCCACCGATGGCGCTCAACAAAGGACCGGTTATTGCCTCTGGCGTTGATTCGGTTTTAGATGAGTTGCGCAATTTGGCTACAGATGGCAAAAATGTGTTGCTACAGATTCAGGAACGGGAGAGTGAACGAACTGGAATTCCTTCACTCAAAATATCGTTCAATAATGTTTTCGGATACTACCTCGAAGTGCGCCACGCGCATAAGGATAAGGTGCCGGCAGACTGGATTCGCAAACAAACGCTAACACAGGCAGAGCGATACATCACCGATGAGTTGAAAGATTATGAACAAAAAATTCTGGGTGCGGAGGAGAAAATTGCAAGCATAGAATTTCGTCTTTTTAATGAACTGATTGGTGCTGTTGCTGAGTACACTGCGACCATTCAACTGAATGCCGGGCTGCTTGCACAATTGGATTGTGTGCTTTCATTGGCCACGGTCGCTGTTCGAAACAACTATGTCAAACCTGGTGTGCACGAAGGGCTGGACATTCGCATCATCGAAGGCCGACACCCTGTTATCGAACGCTGCTTGAAGCCGGGTGAACAATACGTCAGCAATGATGTCTATTTAGATAGCGATAGCCAGCAGATGATGATGATCACTGGTCCAAATATGTCCGGTAAATCTGCTGTGCTGAGGCAAACTGCAATTATTGTCTTAATGGCACAAATGGGGGGATTTGTCCCAGCTCGGTCCGCTGATATTGGACTGGTAGATAAGATTTTTACCCGTGTAGGTGCGAGTGACAATATTGCCAGTGGTGAGTCAACATTTATGGTGGAGATGAACGAGACGGCAAGTATCCTAAACAACTTGTCCAATCGTTCTTTGATCTTGTTGGACGAAATTGGACGAGGCACTTCGACCTACGATGGTATCAGTATAGCCTGGGCCATTGCTGAGTATCTGCATGAACATCCGCGCTTTCGGGCCAAGACTTTGTTCGCTACTCATTATCATGAGCTCAACGAGATGGAGAAGTTGTTCGACCGCATCCACAATTTTAATGTGAGCGTCAAGGAAATGGATGGACGTATCATTTTTCTAAGGAAGCTGCAGAAAGGCGGGAGCAATCACAGTTTTGGAATACATGTAGCCAAACTTGCAGGTATGCCTGTATTGGTGCTGGAGAGAGCAAAACAAATGTTGGTCGAGCTCGAAAAATCACATCAAACGGAACGCAGAAAAGAAAAGGCATCTCAAGTGGCAAAGGAGCACATGCAATTGAGTTTCTTTCAATTGGATGACCCGACTTTAGCTCAAATTAGAGAACAAATCTTGGATTTGGATATTGATAGATTGACTCCTGTGGAGGCCTTGCTCAAATTGTCAGAAATTCGACGCATCCTAGGAGGGAAAGGGTAGTCAAAAAAAATCGGGTAATCTGGCCCAGCAATCGTGATGCGCTGTTGTGAGCCCTGATCAATGGGTTTGAGCCCAAATGCGCGTGATTGTAGTCATCTGATGAGAAATTTACCAAGAGGCTTAGTGTATTTGTTACACTTTCCTTAAATTGCAGTCCGAATAGGAGCTTTTTTGGGAATCTTGATGGGTGATGACAGCTGTGGTTGTACTTTCAATCCGTCTTCTCGAAGGGCATCATCAAAGCAATATGATGCTCGAGTGAATATAACTTTATTGCAATTTTCTTCTGAACCAACGACATGCAAGTATCCGCAGTCAACCATAAATACAGTGCGAAGTATTATCCTGATACAATTCGCCGATGGGAGCAAAAAGGAAATTTTTTTCTTTTTTATACATCCGAAACAATTCTTGAAATACAAGTTCTTTCTGATAAGTTATTTCGGTTTCGATATGCAGCTGATGGGAAGTTTCAACGCGATTTTTCTTATGCTGTGAATCCAGATTTGCAGGTGAGTCTGGTTTCGCTCGGGGCGTTTGATGATGGTGAACACATAGGAATTATTACGAAAGAGCTTAAATGCTTCATTAGTAAAGAGAATCTAAAGATAACCATTAAGGACATGTTGGGTCGTGTAGTCAATGAGGATGAGGCTGGATTTCATTGGCAACATTATTTGACCAAAGGTGGTAAGATTGTTTATTGCAGTAAAAAGATTCAAGAAGACGAGGTGTTTTATGGTCTTGGTGACAAACCGACCAATTTGCAACTGCGTGGAAAACGATTCGAGAATTATGGAACCGATGCCTACGCGTATGGCGAGGATACGGATCCGTTGTACAAGAACATCCCTTTTTATTATGGATTGCATCATGGTTTAGCGTATGGCATTTTTTTCGATAATACGTTTCGTACCATTTTTGATTTTGGTCATGAGCGTGATGATGTGAGTAGTTATTGGGCCCGCGGAGGGGAGATGTGTTATTACTTCATCTATGGTCCCGAACTCAATGCGGTCGCGGAGCAATATGCGAAGTTGACGGGTACTCCTGAATTGCCTCCGCTATGGGCATTGGGATATCATCAGTGCCGTTGGAGCTATTTTCCGGACACTAAAGTTAAGGAAGTGGCGATGGAGTTTCGCCGACGCAATATTCCATGCGACGTAATGTATCTCGATATCGACTACATGGAAGGATTCCGTTGTTTCACTTTCAGCAATTCCTATTTTCCGGATCCCAAAGGGCTTACTCAATCATTGGGCGATGCGGGCTTCAAAACGGTAGTCATCATTGATCCCGGCATTAAAGTAGACCCAGAGTATGAAATTTATAATGACGGAATAAAGAATGATGTTTTTTGCAAACGTCAGGATGGTGCCTTAATGGAAGGAGACGTTTGGCCTGGTAAATGTGTTTTTCCTGATTTTACTAATCCACGCGTTCGCGAGTGGTGGAGCAATCTTTTTGGGGTATTGGTAGACAACGGAGTTGCCGGCGTTTGGAATGATATGAATGAGCCGGCGGTATTCGAGATTGGTACTTTCCCTGAAGATGTTAGACATGATTTTGATGGCGATTCATGCAGCCACCGTAAAGCGCATAACGTCTATGGGCACTTGATGGCAAAAGCAACGTGGCAGGGACTGAAGAAATTTCAGATGCCGAAACGTCCATTTGTTATAACACGTAGCGCGTATAGCGGAGTACAAAAATGGAGTAGCGTTTGGACTGGAGATAATGCAGCGACATGGCAACATCTGCATATTGCTTCACAACAGTGTCAACGTTTGAGTATCTCCGGAATTTCTTTTGCTGGAAGTGATGTCGGCGGATTTATAGGTGAGCCGGATGGCGAGTTGTATACGCGCTGGGTTCAACTTGCAGCATTCCATCCTTTTATGCGAACGCACAGCGCAAGCAACGAAACAGGGTTTGATCAGGAACCATGGAGTTTCGGCGCAACGTATGAAGCCATCTGCAAAAAGTTCATTCAGATGCGTTACCGCTTGCTTCCATATTTGTACACTACTTTTTATCAGAATATGAAGCACGGTACTCCTATGCTTCGCCCTTTGGTTTTTGCCGATCAAAATGACTCCGAAACACATCTAAGAAACGAAGAGTTTTTATTGGGAGACCATTTGTTGATTTGTCCTGTTACTGCACCTGGTCAAAACAGTCGTCGTGTTTATCTGCCCAAAGGGGGGTGGTATCACAATTGGGACGATCATCATTTTAAAGGTTCTCAGGAGGTTGAGGTGCCTGCGCCAATCAAACAGATTCCATTGTTCATTCGAGAAGGGGCTGTGATTCCAACTTGGCCTCAAATGCAGTTCGTAGGTGAAAAGGTTGTTCGCGAAGTTACTTTGCATGTGTATTACAAAGAAGGTACTGAAACCAGTTGGATGTACATGGATGACGGTGACAACATGGGTTATAAAAATGGACAAAGCACAACGGTACGTTTTGAAATCTTGGGACAGAAGTCGCTATTTAAGATTTGGCAAAATATCATGGGATCATTCCCTTCAGATCGCACGGAGAAATATAAATTTGTAGTGACGGGGATTCCATTCAAAGCGACGCAATTCGAAGTGGATGGAAAACCTCAGAAAATAGGAGAACGTAACCGTGCCATGGGAAAAATCAAATTTACGGTAGACAAACACTTTCATACCATCACCATCAAATAGAGTATGGCAACTAAAGGCAAAAGCACAACGGCTTCGATCGCAACAGCTTATAATAAAGTTGGACAACAGCGTGTCTTCATTGAAAAGATTACTCCTCAAGTAGAGGATGGATTATATCCTGCAAAACGCATTGAAGGGGACGTGCTGCTCATCGAGGCCGATGTATTCACAGATGGTCACGACATGGTTCGGGCTGAGGTGTGTATACGCAAGCAGGGGCAGCGCAAAGAAGACATTGTGATCATGCAGTCACTGGGCAACGATCGGTTTTCAGCATCGTACACTCTCAATACAGTGGGCAGATATACCTATACCGTTAAGGCGCATATCGATCATCCAAAAACATGGATTCACGCTTTTCGCAAACGCATGAGCGAAAGCGATGAACAGGAATTAAATGTGCAACGCGCAATTGCCGCGTCGTTTTTGGAGGAGATCGCAGTACGATACAAGAAGGTTGCGAAACAAGCGCATCAGTGGATCGAACGTTTGCAGGGTGACCAATCCAATGAGCATGCTTCAAGTAGCGCGTTGGAATCTTTTTTTGATGCTTATCCTTTGGCGGATTTCGTCACAGCGTATCCTACCTCTTTGCAAGTAGTAGCACATCGCAAACGCGCAGGCTTCAGTGCATGGTATTCGTATTTTCCGCGCAGCGCTTCTCAAGTGGCAGGCGCTCATGGTACGTTTCGCGATTGTGAAGCATTGTTGCCCCGAATCAAAGAGTTGGGTTTCGATGTAGTTTATTTCCCTCCGATTCATCCGATTGGCAAAGCCTTCCGAAAAGGCAAAAACAATAGTCTACTTGTGCAACCAGACGAGCCAGGTTGTCCTTATGCGACGGGTTGGGAGAATGGTGGTCACAAGGCAATATTACCTGAGTTGGGTTCTCTAAAGGATTTTCAGCGCCTCATTCAAAAAACACAGCAGGCCGGAATGGAACTCGCCATGGATTTTGCAATTCAATGTTCGCCGGATCATCCTTATGTCAAAGAGCATCCACAGTGGTTTAAATGGCGCCCTGATGGAACGGTCCAATATGCTGAAAATCCACCGAAGAAATATCAAGATGTATTGCCGTTGGATTTTGAGTGCGAAGACTGGAAAGCCATGTGGATTGAATTGAAGGGAATATTGGAATATTGGATAGAGCAGGGGATACGTATATTCCGTGTGGATAATCCGCACACAAAGAGTTTTCTTTTTTGGCAGTGGTGTCTCGAAGAGGTCGAAAAAAAATACCCGGATGTGATATTTTTATCCGAAGCCTTTACACGTCCAAGAATAATGGAGAATTTAGCTAAGAAGGGATATCACCAAAGCTATACCTATTTTACTTGGCGAAATAACAAAGCTGAATTAACCCAATACATGCGCGAGCTGACGCAGGGCGAAATGAAGGATTATTTCCGTCCGAATTTCTGGCCTAACACGCATGACATTAATCCATATATCTTGCAAACGGGCCATGAACCACAGTACATCATTCGGTTTGTATTGTCGGCATTATTGAGTAGTAATTATGGTGTGTTTGGGCCGTGTTTCGAATTGATGGAGCATGCGGCTATCCCCGGTAAGGAAGAATATTTGGATTCAGAGAAATATGAAGTGCGTCAGTGGGATTGGAATAAACGCAACAAGTTGATGCAGGTGATCAGCTTAGTGAATAAAGCGCGTAATGAGCACAAGGCTCTTCAGTCGACGAATAACTATATTGAAGTGCCAACCGAAAGTGAGCACGTTATGGCATGGACCAAGTGCAGTGGTGAAAGTAGAATTATCGCTGTGGTGAACTTCGATGCATACAATAAACAGCAAACGATGATTCACCTTCCATTGCAGGCCATGGGGTTGCCATTTGATCGCTCTTTCTCTGTGGTTGATGTAATAACTGGTGAAGCCTACCGCTGGCAAGGCACAGCCAATTACGTTGAATTGGATCCCTATCGTTTACCGTTTCATTTGTTTCGGGTTGAATTGTAACCTTTGCTGGGCTTGATTTGGTAGTCTAGAGGGCTTAGTGTACTTTTGACACTTATTGTTGAAATTACTTGTTGCACCATGAAAATTATCACTTCTGAAACGCAATGGACAACATTGCATCAATCCAAGGAAGAGGTCAATCGATTACTGGATTTGATGAAGCCACACATCGTGCAGGCAAGGTGGTTTGGTGGCAAAGCCTATCAATTGGATCACATCTCGTGCGATCATGTGTTGCGTTTTCCCGCAGACCATCAATTATTTAATTTGGTGATTATTGAAGTGGTTTATTTTGATCATCCTGTAGAATATTATTTCTTTCCATGGGCTTGTCTAAAGCGAGATAGGGTTGAAGATGCTGTTGTACTTGCTGATTGGAACGATGAAGAGGTGATTGTGGATGCTATATCGAGCAAGGTGTTCCATAAGGCCATGTTTGAACATGTAATCGGAAATCATCAACTTCAAAGCACACCGGGGCGTCTGAAATTTGATTGTGGTGCGGGTCTCAATAAATCTCAATCTTATTTAAATTCTCGAAACCCAGGTGTTGATCAAAGCAATAGTTCGATCTTTTTTAATGATAAGTATTTCATGAAAATTTATCGAAAATTGTATCTGGAGACCAACCCTGAAGTTGAAATGCTCAAGCAATTGACAGAAGAAGGTAATTATACCCATGTTCCCGCTTATCGAGGTAGTTTGGTATGGGAAAGGAAGGGCACTTTACCGGTTACTTTAGCCTTGATGATGTATAAAATCGACGCTACTCGTGACAACTGGACGACTACTGGTGATGAGCTTAATGATTTCTTGCATGCTTTTATCAATGGCCGTTTTTCGATCCAGGAATTTGTTTTTGAACATGTCGAATTGCTGGCCAAACGCACTGCTGAAATGCATAAGGCATTGTCAATTTCAACTCGAAACAAAAGCTTTAAAGTGGAGAAATTCGATGAAGAATACCGCTCTTGGCTGTTCGAACATCTTCGCGCATTGCTGGAAGGAAGAATAACTTTGCTCAAACGCAATTTGCCGCTTTTGGATCCGGAGGCACGGGCAATGGCAGAAACTTTTATAGCGCGAAAAGCAATTATCCTGAAATTCTTTGAACGAATCAAAGGTCAGCCTTTGAAGTCATTGCGCTCACGCATTCATGGTGACTTTCACCTCGGTCAGGTATTATATACGGGCGGAGATTTTGTTATTATCGATTTTGAGGGTGAGCCGGAATCGTCAATCGCTGAGCGAAAAATCAAACATTCACCATTAAAGGATGTAGCGGGCATGATTCGGTCCTTTCATTACGCGGTAAGCGCAAAACTCTTTTTTAGTGCTGAAACAACCGAAATGGATCGTGCGAAACTGCAAAAGGCGGCGGACCGTTGGTTTTATTTGATTCGCGAGACGTATACCGAAACGTATTTGAAAGAACTTGGACCGAATCAAAAACTATTCGCCAATATGGCAGAACTCAACTTCTTATTTTTGATCCACCTTTTGGAAAAAGCAATTTATGAAGTGGGTTATGAATTGAATGGTCGCCCGGATTGGCTGAAAATTCCGTTGAAGGGTGTTATTCAAGTAATTAATGAATTGGAAAAATACGACGCATAATCATGGCGAAGAAGATACAAACTGCCGATGCAGAAAATCAAAATGAGAAGGTCATACATCATTCTCTTTTTAAGGCATCCGATGTAGAGGCATTCAGAAACGGATCTCATTTTTCGTTGTATAAACACTTTGGTGCGCATCCCAAAAAAGTGAAAGGTGTAGAAGGAACATATTTTGCGGTTTGGGCACCGAATGCGCGTTCGGTTTCGGTTATTGGTAATTTTAACCATTGGTCACATCACGAACATGACTTATTTGTCCGCTGGGACAGCAGTGGGATTTGGGAGGGATTTTTGCCTGGTGTATTGAGTGGTGAGGCATACAAATTTGCCATTGAGACTCCTTCGGGGGAGGTGCTGGAAAAAGCGGATCCATTCGCAACATTTGCCGAAATACGTCCTCAAACGGCATCTATCTCGTGGCAATGGAAGTACAGATGGAAAGATGCGAACTGGATGAAGAAACGTGCCACGACTAATCTTCTGCATGCTCCTTGTAGCGTTTACGAAGTACACCTCGGTTCATGGCAACGCGATCCGTCTGATCCCGGACGTTTTTTGAGTTATTCAGAACTCGCTGATAGATTGGTGCCCTATGTTCAGGAAATGGGTTTTACGCATGTGGAATTCATGCCCGTGATGGAACATCCCTTTGATGGAAGTTGGGGATACCAGGTCACCGGTTATTTCGCACCAAGTTCTCGCTTTGGAACATCCCAGGACTTTGCTCAATTGGTCGATCGTTTTCATCAGGCTGGAATAGGCGTCATCCTTGATTGGGTGCCCGCTCATTTTCCCAATGATGCGCATGGACTGTATCGCTTCGATGGTACTCATTTATACGAGCATGCGGATCCACGAAAAGGGTATCACCCGGATTGGAAAACTTATATCTTTAATCTGAGTCGTGGCGAAGTTCGTTCATTCATGAAGAGTAGTGCTGCGTTTTGGTTGGACATTTTCCATGTCGATGCTTTACGTGTGGATGCGGTAGCAAGCATGTTATATCTCGATTATTCTCGCAATGCAGGGGAGTGGGTTCCGAACCATCTTGGCGGACGTGAAAACTTGGATTCAGTGTCCTTTTTTAAAGAATTGAATGAAGTGCTTTACAGCCATTTTCCAGGAATTCAAACTATTGCAGAAGAAAGCACAAGTTGGCCAGGTGTTTCGCACCCAACGTATACGGGTGGGCTAGGGTTTGGAATGAAATGGATGATGGGCTGGATGAACGATAGTTTGCGTTATTTCGAGCGCGACCCGTATTACCGAAAATTTCATCAGAACGAAATTACCTTCTCTCTGGTTTATGCTTTTACCGAGAATTTTATGTTGCCTTTGTCTCATGATGAGGTGGTACATGGCAAACATTCCCTGATCTATAAAATGCCTGGTGATGATTGGCAACGAATGGCTAATTTGCGATTGCTCTACAGCTGGATGTACACACATCCAGGCGCCAAACTATTATTTATGGGCTGTGAATTTGCACAGACTTCAGAATGGAATCATCAACAGAGTTTGGATTGGCATTTATGTGATTATGCACCACACGCAGGCATTCAGAGATTTGTAAAGGACCTGAATCATTTGTACTCCTCATCGCCGGGATTGTATGAGCGGAGTATGCAGGCCAACGGTTTTGAGTGGATTGATTCTTCTGATCACGAGCAATGTGTATTGGTATACTTGCGTCGCGGAGAGCACGAGGAGGATAATGTTGTTGTAGTCTTGAACCTCACTCCTATACCGCGACCAAAGTATAGAATTGGTTTGCCGGGAGAAGGGAATTGGCAGATTGTATTGAGTAGCGATGCTATTGAATATGGCGGTAGTGGTTTTGGTAACAATGCAGTCACTGTGAACGATATTCCTTGGCAAGGGCGATTGGTTTCCGTAGAATTGGATTTACCACCACTTAGTGCTCTAGTATTAAAGTGCCCGACGATGAAGAAGAAAAAAAGAAGAACGCTATAATGAGATACTGGTTTTTTTTGACAATCGCTGTATTATGCGCGGTTTCTACCAAAGCGCAGGAAAGTCTTGCAAATCAGTACATCGCACCATGGTTAGGGCATTGGAAGGGGGAGCTGGTTTGGCAAAAAAGTGCAGATTCAGTGCAAACCGTCGAGATGCATTTGATAATAGCTCCATTGGATAGTGCTGGCCATTACAGTTGGAATTTGGTTTATGGCGCTGAGCAAAAAGATAATCGGGGCTATTCGCTAAAACCGGTGGATATTGAAAAGGGCCATTGGATTGTTGATGAGAACAACGGCATTGTCATTGATCAATATCTGATAGGAAATTCTTTTACCTCGGCATTTGAAGTGATGGGTAGTACTATTGTGGATGTATTTGAATTAAAAGATGATACCATGCAGGTACGATTTTTTAGTTATAGCTCGCAACCATCGCGGGTTTCAGGGCTTGGAACGGAGGATATACCTACTGTCAATTCTTATCGAATGCAATCTGTACAAAACGTGACATTGCGAAAATTATAAGCTTCCAATTCGTGTCTTCGCTGGTACAATCAAAATGTAAAAAGACTCTTGAACCTAGGGGAGACTATTGGCGCATCAGCAAAGCAACCGCGTGTGCAACGACACCTTCTTCACGACCAATGAATCCCATCTTCTCATTCGTTGTTGCTTTGATGGAAATTTGATCCATTTGAATGCCTGCACGCTCAGCGATCGCAGCTTTCATAGTGTCGATGTGTGGCGCAATCTTAGGTTTTTCCAAAACCAATGTGGAGTCAATGTTTTGTATTTCCCAACCGGCATCTCGAACCAGTTTAACAGAATCTGCTAGTAGGATTTTGCTGTCAATGTTTTTGAACGCACCGGAGGTGTCGGGAAAATGAAATCCAATATCACGCAAATTGGCTGCGCCCAACAAGGCGTCACAGATCGCATGCAACAAGACGTCTGCATCACTATGACCGAGGGCGCCTTTGTGGTGAGGAAGCTTTACGCCACCTAACCACAAATCGCGCCCTTCTGTCATTTGGTGTACATCAAATCCGTACCCAACGCGTATTTGCATAATCTAAAATTATTTTTCTTCTGTTTCTGCTGCTTCGCCGCTGGCCTTGCCAAGTGCAAACTTCAAGCTGAAGCGCAATGTGTTGGCCAATGGGTTCTGCTGAGTAGTAGAAATGAGATAAGAAATATCAATCGTCATTACTTGATAACGCAAGCCTGCACCCAAAGTGATGAATTGACGATTTCCTTTTGAAAAGTGCTCGTAGAAATAACCTGTGCGGAATGCAAATTGTTTGTCGTACCAGTATTCTACTCCTGATCCAATATTGATTTCGCGCATTTCTTCTTTGAATACTGATCCAGATACCAGATTGCCATCGTTATCTACGTCGCCAGGAGCATCATAGAAACTTTGCATAATTCCACCTGCTGTGCCCACATCTGGATTCATACCCGCAATAATAGACTCCCCGTCCGGTGAATATCGTGGAGGTGTAGGAACCAACAATTTGTTGAAATCCAAAGCCCATGTGAGTTGGTTATAATCATCGAAATTGGCTGTTATTGCAGTACCAATACGAAGATTCGTAGGGATGAAATCACGCTTGTCACTGTTCGTATAGCGCATCTTATTACCAATATTGGTGATATTGGCCCCAAAGTTCATACGTGACTTTTTACCTGCAATTTTGATTTTGTCATTGGTGTAGAATACGGAAATGTCCGCACCTAGTGAACGACCTGGACGGCTTTCTGCGCCACCAACGTTGGTACCACCAGTAAGATTACTATTCACGAAGCGAAGTGCAATACCTCCAGAAAGTTTATCGCTGAACTTTTGACCGAATGAACCATCAATAGCAAATTCATTTGGTTTGAAATCACGAACTGTAGTTCCAACTTCATCCGTAAATGTGATATTACCCAATGTAAAATAGCGTAGCGAACCACCCACTGTTTGAAGCTTCGACAGGCGTTTATAACCGCTGAGATAGGCTAAACTCATATCGCTAACCAATGCGCGCAGCCAAGGCGAGTAGGACAAGGATAGTTCCATGTCTTCTTCGACAAATGCCAACTTGGCGGCGTTACTATAGGTGGAATTCGCATCTGGACTTAAAGCCACATTTGCATCACCTAATGCGCCTGAACGTGAATCCGGGGTAATTTGAAGGAATGGAACAGCTGTAGTAATCGTGTTCAACTGCACTTGCTGTGCCTTGTCATTCTGATTTAGCTGTTGACCAAAACTTGCTTGTGCTAAGATGGATAAGCCAACAACAAGGGAAAAACGTGTTTTTAACATGATATTCAATATAAGGGGGTGCCAAATATACGGCACCACTATTAAAAGGTTTCTATTTTAGGACAACCAACTTCTCGAATTGTTCGGCCTTTTGGCCTTCGGCATTCCTGATTTCGACCTTATAAACGTAAACTCCACGACCAATTTTGTCGCCATATTCATCCAAGCCGTCCCATTCTATGGGCGTTGTCCTGAATCCTTCTTGTTGAGTTTGTTGAACTATGGTTTTCACTAGTTTCCCACTCACCGTGAAAATTTGGATCCTCACATCCAGCATTTGACACGCTTGATTGTGCTCAAACATGAAAAAAGTGCGCGTTGTAAAAGGATTCGGATAATTAAGTACGTGTTCTAAGGCAATTTCGGAGCTGCTTGCAACCACGAAGTCCAACGTGTTCTTGCTGCTATTATTGTGCACGTCCCAAGCTTTTAATGTCAAAGTGTGTTCGCCTTCTGCAAGATCGTCCAATGGATAACGAACCTCACCACTCTTATAAGTGTCTGTGTCAGAGGTGTAGAAGTCGTTTAAAACCAATGGATTATTGGTTTCCTCGTCGATGACAGCCGTTAAGTCGTGGCCTACACCATTCCCAACTGTGTTGATTCCATTTTCATCTTCTAAAAGCGCTAATAAAAGCGGATTGGTGTTGGTAATTCCGCCAGAAACAAATGTTGTATCGTTCATGAACAGCTCAATTTCAGGCCCTATGGTGTTGAGTTGGGCGTTCGAAATCATATTGCCAATCTTAAAATTCTCATTTGAACCATGGGCGTCAGCTTGATTGGCCACCGCATAATAGCTTATTCGTCCATTTCCAACGGTGAAGTTAATGTCATAGGGTACCACAAATGAAAAGGTAAAATCACCATTGCGAACACTCGCCTTACCTCTGAATATGATTTTATTCCAAGAATTGTATTGCATGTACAAACCGCCTCCATCAATGGGATCTGTGTCGTTGTTTAATGTCGTAACTCGAGTGCTTTTGTCGAAGACATTCGGATAAACATATCCATTGAAATTGGTCAGGATTTCTCCATTCGCATTGGTTACCTTGCCTGAAATGGTTACTTCCTGCAAAGCTTTAATCGTATCATTAAAGGCATCGATTGCAATGCCGTTGATTGCAGTAGTAATAACATTGTGCTTTGGATACCTCAAGCGCAAAGCAGGATCACCGAGCAGGCTGAAGTTAGGTTTGCTGTCGTTTGAT
>JBDKJN010000024.1:0-4937 GCA_039796595.1 Bacteroidota bacterium | reverse complement strand
CGCAAGGCCAGATTTATTAAGGAATGATGCAGGCTGAAGATGAATTGCCAGAGGATGGCGAAGACGTATTATTTGAACACCATCGGGTCGTGGCCGATAAGGGACAAGGACTTGTCCGTATAGATAAATTTTTATACGACCGTTTAGAAAAGACCTCGCGTTCGCGTATACAGGACGCTTGTGATAATGGTTTTGTGAAGGTACAGGGAGCCGTTGTCAAGAGCAGTTACAAGGTTAAACCGTTAGACGTTATTACCATTGAATTGCCGTATCCTGTTCGTGAAATCGAACTTAAGCCGGAGAATTTACCCATTGAGGTTTTGTACGAGGATAAAGATGTCATTGTGCTGAATAAAGCCGCTGGCATGGTGGTGCACCCTGGACACGGCAATTACACAGGTACCTTGGTCAATGCTTTGATGTATCATTTTGATGCATTGCCTGACAATAAACAGCACGGCGTAAATCGCCCCGGTCTCGTACATCGTTTGGACAAATTGACCACAGGAATCATGGTCGTAGCAAAAAACGATTACGCACTTTCACATTTATCCAAGCAGTTTTTTGACCGCACAACAGATCGTCGATATGTTGCATTAGTTTGGGGAGATGTTGCCGAAGATGGAACTGTAGTCGGTAATACAGGACGCAGTATGAAGGACCGCAAAGTCTTTACGGTATATCCCGATGGAAGCCATGGAAAACATGCGGTAACCCATTATAAAGTCCTGGAACGTCTGGGTTATGTGACGTTGGTAGAATGCAAATTGGAGACAGGGCGTACGCATCAGATCCGAGTGCATATGAAACACATTGGCCACACCCTTTTTGGGGATTTGGAGTATGGAGGCGATCAAATTTTGAAGGGAACGACCTTTCAGAAATACAGACAATTTGTCGAGAATTGTTTTAAAATTCTTCCGCGGCAAGCCCTGCACGCACGTTCGCTATCATTTGATCATCCAGTGTCTGGAGAACGTTTGCACTTTGAAAAACCATTGCCAGAAGACATCGAAATGGTGTTGGCTAAATGGCGGGGATATCGTAAGACACATGAGTCGAACGATTCCGCCTACAATGATCAGGATTGACCAGGCCATATTTTTTCATCGATCATGGCATCTAATGTGATTTGATGGAAAAGACGATGTCCGCTGGGTAGAATTATAATCTTTACAGGAGTTTTGAAGCGGCTCGTCAACCGAGTCGCCAGATCAGGGCGAATTATAGAGTCGTTTTTTCCAAACAACAAGAAAACGGGGATACTATGTATTGAATGGATTTGGCCTAGTCTAGCGAGGTTGGGGAAGAACGCTCGATAAGCCAACCATGCGTCATAAACCTGTTGACGTTTGGAACGGGTATCCAGGTGTACATGTAAGAACCTGAAAAGTTTGGGATGCAAAATTTTTAAGCGATGGAGTTGGTTGGCTATGCTGAAAAGCCAATTGGGGTTTTCGATACAAGAGCGATATATAGCGCGACCTATACGAGTGCCGCTGGCAAATTGGTAAAGGAGGCTTTTTTTTAGACCGTCAGGTGCAAGGAGTATAGCGCTTTTGACCCGCTCAGGCATCCATTCCCACGTGCACAACGCCACTCGACCACCCATGCTATAGCCCATCAGATGGAATTTTTGTACCCCTTTTTCATCGAGAAAGGCTTTTAAGCAGTCCAGCCATTCTTTGGGTTGGAGAGCGTTGATATAGGCGCGTGAGACATCAAATTGACTTGCGCCGTGGGCCAGCAGATTTATCGCGATGATCCGTTGATTTGTTTGCAACAGAGGAGTAAAAAGCTCAAAGTCAGCAGAGGTGCGGCCAAACCCATGGAAACAAAGAATGACATCATTGCCTGTTCCCCATTCAAGGTGGTAAAGTGATAATTGCTGGTATGTAAAAATTCCTTCTTTCAATACAATGCAGTGCTAAGAATAACCTGAATGCCCCAATGGAATGGGTGTTGCGAAGTTCGTTCATATTTTGTTAATCACGAAGCTCTTGAAATGACTACTTTTGCACCGCTTTATCCAAGAACATTTTGAATTAACTGGCGGGACGCGAGACCGGTCAGATAAAAAAAAAATGCCCAAAGACAACTCAATTAAGTCGGTTTTGATCATTGGATCAGGACCCATAGTTATAGGTCAAGCTTGTGAGTTTGACTACAGCGGAAGCCAAGCAGCGCGATCTCTGCGCGAAGAAGGAATCGAAGTAATTCTTATCAATAGTAATCCAGCCACCATCATGACAGATAAGGTGGTAGCGGATCACGTGTATCTCTTGCCGCTAGAGCATGAGAGTATTATCCAAATCCTGAATAATCACAAGGTTGATGTGGTTTTGCCTACTATGGGAGGTCAAACGGCATTGAATTTGGCGATTAAATGTGAGGAAATGGGTATTTGGGAAGAATACGGAGTTCGCATGGTTGGAGTAGATACCAAGGCCATCGAAATCACAGAAAATCGCGAAGCATTCCGTAAGTTGATGGGAGAAATTGATGTACCAATGGCCCCACAGCGCACGGCGAAATCATTTTTGGAGGGTAAAGAAATAGCGCAAGAATTTGGTTTCCCACTTTGTATTCGACCATCTTATACGTTGGGAGGTAGTGGTGCTGCAATTGTTTATGATCCAGAAAAATTTGATGGTTTATTGGATCGCGGGCTGCATCTTTCACCCATCCATGAAGTCATGATTGACAAAGCGTTGATGGGTTGGAAAGAGTTTGAATTGGAGTTGCTGCGTGATGCCAATGACAATGTGACCATCATTTGTTCAATCGAAAACTTTGATCCAATAGGAATACATACTGGCGATAGTATAACTGTGGCGCCAGCTATGACTTTGAGCGATACTACTTATCAAAAGATGCGTGATATGGCCATCCGTATGATGCGCGCGATAGGCAATTTTGCCGGAGGCTGCAATGTGCAATTTGCAGTAAGCCCAGATGAGAAGGAGGATATCATTGCCATTGAGATTAATCCGCGTGTTTCTCGTTCTTCTGCATTGGCTAGCAAGGCCACGGGTTACCCGATTGCAAAAATTGCGAGCAAGTTGGCGATTGGTTATCACCTGGATGAGTTGAGTAATCAAATTACTAAATCGACTTCGGCGTTTTTTGAGCCAACATTGGATTATGTGATCGTGAAAATTCCACGTTGGAATTTCGACAAGTTCCAAGGAAGTAATCGCGAGTTGGGCTTGCAGATGAAAAGCGTTGGAGAAGTGATGGGCATAGGTCGTAATTTTCAAGAGGCCCTTCAAAAAGCCTGTCAGTCACTTGAAATCAAACGCAACGGATTGGGTGCTGACGGCCGTGAATTAAAAGATCAGAAAGCCTTATTGCACTCATTGGAGCGTCCAAGCTGGAATCGTTTATTCCATGTGTATGATGCAATGAAACTTGGTATTCCATTTAAAACGATACAAGAGAAAACAAGGATAGATCCTTGGTTTTTGCGCCAAATAGAAGAGATGGTCGGGATGGAGCGCCGGTTGGAAAAGCACACCATTCAGACGATTTCGCGTGATCTAATGATGGAAGCAAAACAAATGGGTTACGCGGACCGTCAAATCGCGCACATTATTCATTGTTTGGAAAGTGCGGTGGCTGAAAAGCGCCATGAACTCGGTGTGAAAAGAGTGTATAAATTGGTAGATACATGCGCTGCTGAATTTGAAGCCAAAACACCCTATTACTACAGTGCTTTTGATGAGGAAAATGAAAGCATTTCTTCCGATCGTAAAAAAGTAGTTGTATTGGGAAGTGGTCCGAACCGCATTGGTCAAGGTATTGAGTTTGATTATTCTTGTGTGCATGGTGTGCTTGCTGCAAAAGAGTGCGGATATGAAACCATCATGATCAATTGTAATCCGGAAACTGTATCGACCGATTTTGATACGGCAGACAAACTTTATTTTGAGCCCGTTTTTTGGGAACATATTTATGACATCATTCAACACGAAAAACCCGAAGGAGTTATTGTACAGTTGGGTGGTCAAACCGCACTGAAACTTGCGGAGAAATTGGAGAAGCACGGCATCCGTATAATTGGTACTGATTTCAAGTCGTTGGACTTGGCAGAGGATCGTGGTAGTTTTTCTACGCTACTCAAAGAGCACAATATTCCTTATCCGAAATTTGGAGTTGTAGAGAGTGCAGAGCAGGCTTTAGAGCTTGCGGATGAATTGGGTTTTCCATTGTTGGTTCGACCAAGTTATGTGTTGGGTGGACAAAAGATGAAGATAGTCATCAGTAAAGATGAATTGGAGAAACATGTTGTGGACATTCTCAATGAAATGCCCGACAACAAAATCTTGTTGGACCATTTTCTTGAATCGGCTATAGAAGCAGAAAGTGATTCCATATGTGATGGACAGGATGTATATACCATTGGAATTATGCAGCACATCGAGCCTGCTGGAATACATAGCGGTGATAGTTATGCGGTTCTTCCTCCATATAATTTAGGTGACTATGTGATGACACAAATTGTTGAACATTCGAAGACAATTGCGAAGGCTTTGAATACTGTTGGATTGATCAACATACAGTTTGCAATTAAAGATGATGTAGTATATGTGATCGAAGCAAATCCTCGCGCATCACGCACGGTACCTTTCATTGCTAAGGCGTATGATGAGCCCTATGTCAATTATGCTACCAAGGTGATGTTGGGTGAAAAGAAGGTGAAAGACTTTAAATTTTCTCCGAAGCGAAACGGATATGCGATCAAGGTTCCAGTATTCAGTTATGAGAAATTTCCAGAAGTGAAAAAAGAGTTAGGACCTGAAATGAAGAGTACAGGGGAGGCCATTCGATTTGTGAAAGATTTGCGCGATCCATTCTTCCGTCAGATTTATTCTGAACGCAATTTGTATTTGAGTAAATAATTGGACGAGGTAGTAGAGTTTAAGAATCGATACATA
>JBDKJN010000023.1:0-3337 GCA_039796595.1 Bacteroidota bacterium | reverse complement strand
TTCTTAGCTACGAAGTCAGTTTCGCAGTTCAAAACGATGAGAACACCACGCTTAGCGTTAGAATCCAATTTGGCAATTACCAAACCTTCTGTTGCATCGCGATCGCTACGGTTAGCAGCTACTTTTTGACCTTTTTTGCGAAGAAGATCGATTGCAGCGTCGAAGTCGCCGTTGGCTTCAACCAATGCTTTTTTGCAATCCATCATTCCCGCACCTGTGATTGTGCGCAGTTTGTTTACGTCTGCAGCAGTAATATTCATGTTCTTATGAATGTTTAAAAATTAAAATTCTTGAATTTGATACAAACCACCATCATCGAAGATGTATGTGGTCAGTATTAAGCTTGTGGAGCTGTTGTAGAGCGATTTCTGCGACCGCGAGTTCCGCCAGTTGAGCCCGATGGAGCTGAAGTGGTTTCTTCGTTGTCGTTTTTATCTTTCTCTTGCTTGCGCTCTGACAAACCTTCTGCAATGGATTCGATAACAACATCCAAAATCTTACCGATACTCTTTGTAGCATCGTCGTTTGATGGAATAGCGAAATCTACTTTGCGTGGGTCGCTGTTGGTATCAACCATAGCGAATACTGGAATACCAAGACGCTTCGCTTCTGCAACAGCAATGTGTTCTTTCATGATATCAATCACGAACAACGCAGCTGGTACACGGTTCATTTCAGAGATTGAACCAAGCGTTTTGTTCATCTTTTGGTATGTACGAGTCAACTGAAGACGCTCGCGCTTATTAAGAGTAGCTGCAGTACCGTCTGTTTCCATTTTGGCGATTGACGTCATTTTGCGAACAGCCTTGCGGATAGTCACGAAATTCGTCAACATACCACCTGGCCAACGCTCGGTAACGAAAGGCATACCGATAGCGCCAACTTTTTCAGACACGATGTCTTTAGCTTGTTTTTTCGTAGCAACGAAAAGGATTTTCTTACCAGACTTAGCAATTTGGCGAAGAGCATTGCTTGCTTCGTCCAATTTAACTGCTGTCTTGTTAAGGTCAATGATGTGGATCCCTTTCTTTTCTCCGAAAATGTAAGGAGCCATGTTGGGATTCCACTTGCGGCTCAAGTGTCCGAAATGAACACCAGAGTCCAACAATTCTTCAAATGTAACTTTTGCCATTTTTAATGTATATACTTGTTTACTTTCACTTTAACAATTCTGGGGTAATGTTTTGCTTGTAACCGCAATGCTGTCATCAACATTGCACCGCATAAGTCTGCGGCCAAAACAGTCCACAAAATTTGGATACTAAACGAGCTCCTAAACGATTAACGTTTAGAGAACTGGAAGCGCTTACGTGCCTTCTTCTGACCGAACTTCTTACGTTCAACCATACGTGGGTCACGTGTTGTGAGACCTTCAGCGCTCAACAAAGATTTCCATTCTGGGTTGATGTCGATCAACGCTTTGCTGATTGCCAAACGCAATGCTTCAGCTTGACCAGTGATACCACCGCCATCAAGGTTAGCTTTAAATTCGTATTTGCCTTCAGTACCAGTAATCTTGAATGGTTGGTTCACTTTGTATTGAAGAACCATTGTAGGAAAGTAATTGGTGTAATCTTTACCGTTGATGGTAAATGATCCATTACCCTCTTTCAAATAGATACGGGCAACTGCAGTTTTTCTGCGTCCTGAGGTGTTTGTGATCTCGGCCATGATAATGTATTGAATCTAAAGACTTATCTGTTAACTGTGTGTGGTTTGGGCTGTTGTGCAGTTTGCTCGTGCGTTTCACCTGCATAAACATAAAGGTTGCGATAGATCGCGCGACCCAAACGATTTTTTGGAAGCATACCGCGAACACCCATTTCAATCATCGCTGTTGGGTGCTTCGCCATCATTTCTTTTGGCGTTGCGAAACGCTGACCACCGGGATAACCCGTGTAACGGATATATTGTTTTTCATCCCACTTGTTTCCTGTAAGTGCTACTGCAGCAGCGTTAATCACTACTACGTTATCACCACAATCCGCATGAGGCGTGAAGTTGGTCTTGTGCTTACCGCGAAGTACGTATGCAATTTCGCTGCATACACGACCCAATGATTGACCTTTTGCATCGATCAATAACCATTGTTTGTTTGCTGTTTCTTTGTTACCAGAAACTGTTTTGTAACTCAACGTATCCATTTTCTCTTGATTTCTAGCGTTTTTCTATTCCTGAAAAACGGGGTGCGAAAATAGTACGCTTTTTTCACTCCGCAAGCACTTTTCAACAAAGTAATGAAGATTTGAACTATTTTTTTTAAAAATTAGAGACAAAACATTGATAGTCAGCAGAATAATTTTTTCAACCGTTAATAATCTTTTTGGTTTTTTTGAGGACTTCTCGGATAATCACGCGCTAGCCGAATGTCACCCTGGACTAAAACTCAGAAAATCAACGGATTAGAATGATCCCGAAATTCGAAAAACCTTTGATGTAGCAGATATTACCGATCATCTGAATTTCTTAACCGCTTCTACAAGGGCGCCGAACGGTGTAAAATACTCGACGGATATTTAGGTTATCAAAACAGCTAATACATGTTGAATTGATAAAAGACCTCAATATTCATTCAATAACCTGTATCACTATGAATAACATCGACAAAGAATTTCAAGGTCAAGGACTTTGGATTTTCAACGACAAATAACCTTGTCAAAGCATTAAAAGACTACCTGATGCTAACGAGCATCGCGTAATTTTCTCATAAGTTGGTTTAGTTTGGTTAAGTTGAAGCCACTGCCGGTCAAGCAGTGGCTTCTTTTTTTACCATTTTTTCAAAGCGCGTAGGTCGGGTCCATCGAAGATCACCGATGACCGATAAGACCTTGCGTCAAATATTTGTCAGATAACCCCCAGTTTCGAAAGTGTAAACCCAATGATGAACCACAACGATAAGATCGAAGTAAGCCCAAAGAGTATATAGAACAGAATCGGTAATCGTCTACCTTTCTTTCTGTCAAGGACAATGGCAAGAATGCCTATCAACCAACTGAGAATGGTGACCATTATAGCGAGTACGACATATCCTAATGCCGCCCATCCTTCGAAAACAAAAATGGCCAATACAAACAATAATGCTGCAAGAACGGCTATTGCAATGGAAACAATGGCCAATACACTTGTTTTAGCAGTTTCATCATTTTCCGTTGGGCGCGAAACTTGGGTTTCATATCCAAAAGCTTTTTGGACACCGGCATCTACGCGATCCAAGAATTTTGTTGTCTTGGCACCTCTGGATGAGGATTTTGAGTCGTCCTTCGCAAGAGGCTTTGGCTCAGGTGTGCTTTGTTGTTGGGTGGTATCTATTTCAGGAGTAGTCGCTAAAGATGGATCT
>JBDKJN010000022.1:0-5308 GCA_039796595.1 Bacteroidota bacterium | reverse complement strand
CGAGTCCTAAATTCCAACGAAACTGTGGCCGTGATATCATATTCAATTCAGCCGTTAAACCAAACATACCGAAGGAATTTTCCTTGCCTTTATTGTCCTCCTCAGGATCATATATATAATTGCCCCTGCGGAAATCCAATCCCAAAGCAATACGATGGTGAACTTCATAACGAACTCCTAAATGAAGTTGTCTAGTGGCAGCACCAGATGTATCCTTGAATTGATATTCCGCATTTCCAAATTTCAGAGTATAATCGGACATCGTCGCATAACCTGCAATGCCAGTCCCTACACGAAATTGCAACTCTTTATTTCGCTGTGCCAACAAAGCGCAAGGAACAGAAAACAGTAGGATGAATAAGTGTCGCATGTATTTAAGTTTTTACGAATATAGTCGAATAAAACTGAAACCAAGTTCCGATCAGGATTTTATGCGAATCTTTTAAGAACATTGTACCTCAGTAAAACATAGTTGACACGAATAAAACTGAAATACCACCTGAAATTCATGATTGAAAAACCTAATATCTAATCAGAAACTATCTTACAATTCCTCGCTTAATCCAAATGCAACTTGCACATTTGAGTTCGAGTCTAAATGACGATAAAGTAAGGTGGGGGAATTTTAAACAGTACTGTATTTCTAAGAATCCGTTGCATTATTGCCTTAAAGGTTCCAGCTGCACCTCTTATTATCTTGCACATCACTAATACAAACAGAAAGCATTCAATTCGTCCTCACACCATGAAACCAATCGTTACTTTAATCACCCTTATCCTTTTTCAGCTGTCAGCTATGGCGCAATTGCCGCCACAACTATGGAGTATTGCACACGATACGTTGAATGACAATGTTTTTCACTACCATAAAAACTTAGCCATTTCTGGAACTGGTCTTTCAGCAGCTCTTTCCAGCCGCAACGATATTGACCAACTCGAAGTTTACGAAGCCGATGGCAGTTTGCGCTATTCCAAGGGATTTGCAGACGATCAATGTTGGTATTATCAAGTGGAATTCTCCGCAGATGATGAACTCTATCTCATTGGTACAAATCAACCGCAATCGCAGGAGGGCACTTCTATGCGGGTTCAAAAACTTGATAACTATGGCAATGTCCTATGGACCACAAACTGGGCTGAAAACGCTACAGAATATACAGGCGTTATTCGCAGCCATTTGCTCAGTGATGGCCGATTGGTCGTTTGTGGCCAATTTAACTTTTACACTGCAGGCTCTTCCAATGACTTCTATGTTGTTTGCCTCAATATAGACGGCAGCATGGATTGGACCTATGTTTATACATCCAATGGCATTATCATTGACATTTTGCGCAATAGTTTTGTTGATGCTTCTGACAATATCTACTTCACAGGCATTCGCCAAAATCCCAATCTCACTTCTTACTATAACCTCATCGCCGGAAAACTCGACAATGAAGGCAATTTGTTATGGACGGCTGACCTTGACTACACCAATTTTAATGGGCAAAGTGTAGATGCAGAAGCCGTGATAGTGGATGCGAATGGCATGGTACTGTTGGCCGCCAACACTTTTACCTATAACGACCAAAACATTCCAATCTCTATTCCAGTGATTGCCCGTTTATATGGCAGTGACGGCACCACAGCAGGTGTTCAGTTGATCGAATTTGATCGGAGCGCAACCATCAGAGATCTTATCGCGGATGACGACGGCAATTACTACGGCAATTTTATTACCTCGCGAGATAGTATTTATTTCATTACTCCGGAATTCTTCGACCTCGTGACGTATGAAGTATCGCATCACGTGAAGAAATGGAATTCAGATGATGAGGTGCTTTGGTCGTTTGATGAAATTGCCTCACCACTTGCGCCGAATGAAACTTACAATATGATCATACATGACGATCAGTTATTTGTCTTCCACTATTTTGAAAACAACAACAGAATCCTTTGTTTATCGCCTTCAGGAAGTTCCTTAGACACCTATACCTATCCGCGTCCCGTCACGCACATCGGCGTGTATCAACACCACATCAAGGCCAACAACCATGGGGTTTATCTCCTTTGTGGCAGTACACAACCAAGTGCGCAATTCAGACCGTATTATGTGTTGACACGCTTCAGTCTTGACCCCGATTTTATTGTGTCACCTGATGCTTTGAGTTTAACGATCTATCCCAATCCTGCGAATAATTTTACTATGATTCGCGATTTGCCTCAAGACGCTATTGTGAGTATTTATGATGCCAGCGGGCGTTTAGTTCCGATACAAAGAAATGGCTCTATGATTGAGTGGTCATCGGTCGCCTCAGGCATTTACATAGTCGAAGTAACCACCGGACCTCTGCAACAAAGACAACGACTTTTGATCGATTGATCCGTTTCCATACCTTATAAAAACCCAAAAGCCCTGCACGTTTGCAAGGCTTTTTGGCTTAAACTGAAAAACTAAAAACTATCTTAATGACAAGGCACGATCGTGCCCGCACATTAATAACACAATAATAAACCAAATATTGCTTCTACGAAAAAAGGATGATATCCTGAAACCCTTATACATAAGGCATTTCCCAAAAAAAGCCATCTGAACCCTCAGTAAAACCAAGCCCTCACAACGCCCCCAAAGTTACTGACATTGCAATCTTAACAACCCGTATAACCTATTTGGGAGAATAGGCTGGCTGTTTCGGTCCAATAGACAGAGCTGAGCCTGGTGTTAAGCCTTTTGAATCCGGCTTGGAGAGTCAAAGCAACTGCACCTCCAAAGGATAAAATTATCATTTTAAATCTCCGCGCTTTGGATAAAAAGAGAAACGTGATTTGACTTTTTGAATCTCATTTACGGATGTCACTCCACTCCATTTAAAGCGTAGCATTGAAAATACTCGTCAAAAGAATGGCAAGTGGACATAAAATACTTGTAATGTTCGGGATATTTGGCCAGGATATTACCGTATTCAGGATGAAAATTGGGGCTTGACAGCACAATTTTGTTATACATCGGATCACGATATTTTTCAGAAGCCAAAGTCTCACAACGTGCCACCATCATCAAGCTTAGTGCTTTGAATTCTTCCAGTTCTGCCAGCTCGGCCGCTTTTTGAAATAGCTGTTTAGCTTTCAAGCACTTGTTATATTCATCGTTGTCTATCATCGTGTTCTCAACTTCATAATCATATAAATAACCTCTACGCATCTGCCATGCTGCGCCATGCCGCGTCATATTAAAATATCCAACAGCTGCTTGAAATGCATGATAAGCACGATAGGGTTCATTCGGTTGGTTCATGCAATGGAGATGAATTCTCAATTGGCGAACAAAACTCGCTTTATTCCAACGTATCGAATCTGAGATGTGGTAATCTCGGCACCTGTAAAAATTGGTATAGAATGGATTGTGTTCTAAAAGCAGATCAACATTGTAGATATTCCAATCCCCTTTTGCCGTATTCGTAAAATGCAATTCGGCTAACTCCAAATTATCCTCCCGAAGAAATATCGCCCCGAGGGCCATGTCCACATAGTTTTTAGACTCTTCCAAATTGATTGCAAGGCAAGATGGATAATCCTGTTTCAATGTCTTCATGGCCGAAACAACTGCCAATAATTCATCAGCAGAAAACCCAATTGAAAGATATTCTTCAAAATCTGTATAATAATCGAAATAAAGCATCTGCTGCCCGAGCGGTGATCGCCAAAATGCGGTATTGTTCCAATCATCCACTTCGTTCAAGGAGGCCATAACCAAAACGGATTCAACGGGGTGATGATTCCGCTGCAACGCCAAGGCTAAAATGTAAAGCCACTTGTTCTGCCCAGTTAATTTAGCATCTTCAAAAACACTAATTTCCTCGGCAGTCGCCCGCTTTAGATCCAAAACATTTATTTCGGCTTTACACAGCAATAATATTCGCAGATAAATCAATCGTTGCTCTTTTGACAATCCGGAGGTATTGACCGTGGTCATTTTCCCATATGCATATTGATGATCTCCTGCAATAAAATGTAAATATGCCAATTGCCATTTTTTTATTTCGTCATTGCCATTTCGTCCATACCCTTTGGCATTTAGCATTTGTGCGACCTCACGAGCATAGGTCTGTTCTTTTTGTGCTGTGGCCAAAATATCTTGATGCAGTTCTATATTATACCAATCGTTATAATTGGTACTCTTATCCATATTCATATAAATCCCACTAAACACCCAGTCTTCGAGCTTGTTGATTTCACGAAACACCAAAAATTCAAGCGCAGGATCTCTTGGATTCATTTGCGCGAGTCTTTCAAGATATTTTGCAGACCGATAAGGTTGGTGAATGGAAGCAAGAATACACACACAACGCTTGAGTTCCGGTGTTTCAGCAGACTTATATGCCCCTTCCCAATCCACTTTCTTGGGCAATTCGAGCCAAGCCCAAAACTGCCTTTCATGACAATGAACGAATAACTCTGACAAGGCAACGGTTTTTTCTACACTTTGACTTAAGCAATCGAGATAAATGGCTTTGATCCACCATGCCACTGGATCATTTTTATCGATGTCATTGGGATAGCATTCGACGTATACTTCGCGGCACCAATCTTGGCGATAATCTGCAATTGCGCAACGCAATGTGACATAAATATAACGTGATCTCAATTGCTTATTGGTGCAATTTCGGGCTCTTGTTACGCCAAGATTTAAGATGCTATCTAAAGCAGGATTGGATGTTTTCTCGTATTGATTCCATGGATCACGGGAATCGAAAAAAGTTATATTGCCGAGGAAGTTCAAATACTCCTTTAAATCCGTTCGATTATACTCATTTAAATACCGATAAAAACTGCTTGTAGTGTCTTTAAGCACATGATGAGGAGAGCTTTCATATAACCCCTTATAAAGATCATCTTCGGTCACACAATACTCTGTCAGCTCTAACCACGCGCTGATATTGCTATCCACCATGGATTCAGTTGTATTGCCCCAATATTCATTATAGTCACTGAAATATTCTGACGAATATGTAAAATTATAGAACGGATAAGAAGCAAATTGATCTCCCTTCATCAGCGAGATGCGTACTTCCTCACCCACCGGATAAGACGGTCCGCATGCCCCAACAGGCTCGATAGTCTTAATGCCAATACTGATAAATAGAAGCAAGATGCGAAACACCTTGTTGTTGTATGAGATCATGGTCTAAATGAAAAAATGAAATCGTGGCAGTATCTTTTAATTCAACTTCTTTTTTTACCAGACGAACAGCTTCATCAAGGAGCTCAGTGCTTATCTCTTCGACTTCGATAAGGTCTCCAACACGGTACAATGTAGACTTGTGCCATC
>JBDKJN010000021.1:0-10612 GCA_039796595.1 Bacteroidota bacterium | reverse complement strand
ACTACCGCCACTGAAAATCATCTAGCACTCCATTGCATTGTGTTCTTGTGATTTTCATTGCGGCATTGTCCCGACTAAAGCACTGCTGCACCGTGACCGGCTTGCACTGCTCAAGTCGGTTCTAAAATCCCGCCAACCCCGACGGGCGCCTCACCTTATGGCAGATTGCGGGCTCGATTTCAACCTACCTAAGTGGTAGTTTCAATTATTCCGCTTTGCTCACCACTGGTAGTAGCGCAGGTGGCAGCCCCACAGTTCAAGCATACGCTGGTGCAACGATAGGTGTGGTTATCAAGTTTATGGCCATTCTAAATATGCTTCAGAGCATATTCCCCGTAAACGATATAAACGCTGCCGAACAAGCCAAGAGCACGACTGCGGGGGCGGGAAGTGGTCATGAAATTGGTCATTCATCGACTTTAGAAGAACATAGTATTGACAATTCATATGTTTCTGAACAGTTCCCACTGTTTCAAGCGGATAGAATTGTTACCAAAGCAGGCAAGATTTTCAATGCAACCAAACTTTTTGACCACTACAAAACAGGGAACGCAAAAGAAGAAGCAAAGGCCGGTAAAGGTAAAAGCAAAGAAAGGTGGATGGAATTGGCCAAGGAAAACGGATGCGCAATCTCAATGTCATTCTGCTTGAATTCAGCAGGTTACATAATACCAGAACATAAAACAAATAGAGGCAGATTGACCACAACAGGCAATATCAAGCGCGATAACAACAATCAAACTCCTTATGAATACATTCTTTCTGCAACAGAAATGGGTGGGTATTTGAAGGAAAAACTTGGTGAACCAACTTTATATTTGAAACGACTCACCTCTGACAACTTAGATGAATTTATTAAGAAATTGGCAGAATACAAAAATTTTAAAGCGATCATTTATTTGAAAGCAGGTGATCCAAGTGAATATGGAGCTGCGACTGGACATGTTGACTTACTGTATGAAGACTGGGGGGGAGATGCAGCCTTAGAAGGTGTAAGCGAAGAACTTGATGACTATTTAGAGTATCGGGATGGTGGATGGGTATTGAACACAGATCCACAATTAGAAATTTACATTTGGATTCTTGAGTATGAAAAATAACATTACTACTAAACAAATATTGAATACAATTGTCCTCCTAATTATTATTTTATGCGTTAATATGATTTCTTGCGTTACTGATCACAAGGAACATGACAACGAATACATGATAGTCTTGGATACCAATTGTTTTGTAGGTTTCACCCAACATGGGAGCATGCTTAGCGTGTCTTTTCCAGAAATGAATTATAGCTTGAATCAGAAGTTCATAGATTTATTTACATCAACCTTGGGAGATATCCGTTATAACAGAAAATGGAAGTACGACATTTTATGTTTTGACTATCGACAAAGTGACTCTGTTTATGTAGATGAGTTCATGCATGTTGTTGAGCAAGAAACAAAAAAAATCTTCCCTGAAAGTCATGTTACAGCATCTAACGAGGATGGCACAATTTACGTAATGATTGAATGATCCGTTTCGGTGGAGTCCAGTAACGCCTTATATTTATCAATCCATTTCAGGCGAGGGAATGATTGCAAGAACCATCTATGGATTAACGGAACTATTCGGAGTTCAGGAGACCGTTTCGGGATACCACTTAAAGTGCGGCCCTGTATCGGCGCAATGCATTGTGCCGTGTAGCAAGGCATTGCGCTGTAAGGAAAAGCTGATCTTATTTCAACGAGAAAAATCGTGGGAACAGCCCGATGTCTTATTTTCGATGGAGTGAAAGGTCATTCATGAATTATCCAAATTACTTTCTGTCAAAAAACAGACTAAAAAAGCAAAGCCCCAAATAGGGGCTTTTGCTTTACTCGTAAATATCCTTTCTGTGTCCAAGGTCAATAACATCTACCAAAAGGACATCATCCAAAATATCATAGATGATGCGGTAATCAACCACACGAATGCGATAACCGTCTCTACCTTTTAGCTTTTTGTAGCCTGTTGGTCTTGGGTTATCAGCAAGGTTGTAAATAGCTTCTTTGACATTGGAATAGTAAGGCTCATTGATTTTTTCAAGTGCCTTTATGGCTCGCTTCTTTATGGTTACTTTATATGCCATTACTTCGCTTTGCGTTTAGCTTCAATCATTTTAAAGGCATCTTCAATAGGAATAGAAGGTTCATTGGATTTTTTGGCCTCGTCATACAACTTTATTTCTTCCAACTCCTCTAACTCTTCCATAATGGCTTTAAAGTCCTTCATTGGAAGTATGACAGATATTTTTTTACCTGCGCTGTTGGTGATGTATTGTGGATGTACTGTAAGCATATCTAAATTATTTTATTGCAATGTTTTGTTCAAAGTAAGTCTGAATCTTGTTTTTAGTGAGCATACCGCCAATACTGTGATGAACTGCCTCTTCTCCGTCTTCGTCAAGTTGTGAAATCAACTGTACTTTTCGTTGGCTGTTTTATCTCACACTTTTAACTCTTTGGGTAGTTTATTGTTTGGGTGTGCCAGTTCTTCAATGTTAAGTTCAGAGAATTTAGCCAATTCATTAATGTCCTTAATTCTCTTTCGACCTTTTCCATTTTGGAATAGTTGGAAGGACCCACACCAACAGCGTTCGCAACTTCCTTTCGCATCAACCCTTGTTCCATCGGAGTTTTGTTTATTTTCTTCGCTATACCCAAACTGAATAAAGGATTTAATGTAACAAAATTAGTCAAATTGCCCACAAATTACAATATTATCAACGAGCAAATAGCCTGCGTTAGCTGGAGTGTATAGATCTTGCACAGTATAAATTGGATTAACTCAGAAAAGATCAAGATTGAACCCACTTTAGGTCAAGGCCCCAATGCCAAGTATCATTCAGTACTATCTAAAATCATAAACTCTTCCCTTCTGCTCCACCCCGCGGCCAAACCACATCACCACCGAAGCAGTTGCCCATTGGCCGCCCTCCCACTTAAAGCACAGCCCTGTATCGGTGCAATGCATTGCGTCCTTCTACTCTACCACTATCTGAGTCGGAAAATCATAATACAGAACATGTTAACCAATGCATTCATTTGATTCTTGAGTAATTCTCTCAGCATGCATGGTTATCTAGTTGTGCCTATGTAGACACTCCAATGATTACCTTGCATAGAAAAAAGGAGGCTGTCCTTTTGAGACAGCCTCCTCTATTTTCCGGTTTTCATGTATTTCCTTTACAGCAACTCATTGGCTAAGTTGGCCAATTCACTGCGCTCTCCTTTTTCAAGAGTTACGTGGCAATACAATCCTTCTCCCTTCAATCGCTCAATTACATAGGACATACCGTTGCTATGCTCGTCGAGATAAGGTGTGTCGATCTGACGAACATCGCCCGTCAAAATCACCTTGGTATTGTCGCCAGCACGGGTGATAATTGTCTTCACTTCATGCGGTGTGAGGTTTTGTGCCTCATCAATGATGAAAATACAATTGCTCAATGAACGGCCACGAATAAAGGCCAAAGGGCAAATGGTAATTTTACCCTGAGCCTGCATTTCATCAATCGCCTTGCGCTTCTTCTCGTGCTCGCCAAACTGATTTTTGATAAAATTGAGATTGTCCCAAAGCGGCTGCATGTATGGATTGATTTTTTCCTCCGCGTCACCGGGCAAATAACCAATTTCTTTATTGCTCAATGGCACAATTGGTCTTGCCAAAATCAATTGATCGTAATTGTTTTTTTGTTCCAACGATCCTGCAAGTGCCAATAATGTTTTGCCCGTGCCTGCAACTCCACTAATGGTTACCAATTTGACATCGGGATTTAGAATCGCATGTAAGGCAAATGCTTGTTCTGCATTTTTGGGTTTTATACCGTATGCATAACCTTTATCTACGCGATGAATCTCTTGTTGCTTACTGTCATAGTAGGCCAAAGCGCTACTCGTGCAATTTTTAAGAATATAGAAATGGTTGTTATGCTTTTCTTTCCCTAATACCTGGATATCTTCTGATCGTCCTTCTTGATAGAGTCTTCGGATATATTCGCCATCGATGTTTTCAATGGTAGTACGACCGCTATACATGATCATGGCGTCCTTCACCTTTCCCGTCTTGTAATCCTCAGCAGGTAAATCAAGGGCCTTAGCTTTTAACCGCAAATTGATGTCTTTGGTGACCATCACCACTTTTGCCTTGGGTTCTTCAACCTGCAATTGCATCGCAGCATTGAGAATTTTGTGGTCATTTTTACGCGCCTCAAAGATGGACTCGGCATTGCGGGCTGCATCTTCTTGTGTGTTTAAAATGATTTTTAATTTACCTCCCTGCTCATTCTCTAGCGGAATCCATTCCTGCAAGGTGTGACTACTCGATAGCCGATCGATGATCCGAATGCACTCGCGTGCTTCAAAATTTTTGGTGTCATTGCCTACTTTAAATTTATCCAATTCTTCCAATACGGTGATTGGAATGGCAACACAATGTTCTTCAAAACTGTTAATACAATTGTGATCGTGTAACAATACTGATGTATCTAGCACATAAATCTTCTTTCCTGAAACTCCTTCTGATTTTGTTTTTGGGGTTAAACTTTTCTTTTTGGGTGTTGTTTTGGCCGGTGCCTTGGTTGGAGCAGCCGACTTGAATGATTTGGTGGCTTTAGGCATAAATTAAATAAGATTGTTTAGGTATCAACACTGCACCGCTTTCGTTCTGTCACCCACTTGCGATGCTTATTCTAAAAATAGGTATTATATATTCTCTTGAACATCATGGAATAGACACTTATCAACTTTTTAAAGGTTCATAGCGACTTCTTAAGAAATACATGTTCTCTTAACACTTTCTTCATGAAACAGCACATTGAAGGGCATTTTTATCTTTTTCTTATTCGAAAAAACACCCATTCCCCCTCCCAGCAGTGTTAACAAACCAAGCACCTAAACATGGGCTTAACAACAAAGACAAATGCCTCCTGCCCCACCGACGCTTTTAACTCAATGTTGCTTGTAGCGTGGAATCGAAATGCAGAAGATAATGGATATAAAATCTTATCGGATAAACGGTTTAGCTCCCATTTGTACAATTGGTATCGGATGTATGAATATTCAACGAGAGCTATTGGGCATAGATGCGCTAATGTTTACTTCTTCAAAAGAGGTGACAGAGTCCGCAGAGCCTACTTTATTCTGTTTCGTTATACATCCCTTAGGCGTTCAGATCAGTTGTTTGAGATCCCTCTCTACGATCGGGATGACGCGATTTTGATAAAATATACGGCTTGGCCTAGATGATTCTCTACGATAGGTATTCATCGTGGCCAAGCTATTCATAAGACTTGTCGATTGTCTTCCCGAACCTCGGTTGAACCGAGGTGAGGGATCTGTCGCTTTATTGCGAAATCAAACAGTGAATCGACGTAACCCGTTTATCCGGATCTTATTGCTTTACTTCCAAAGCTTGTTGCAGGACGTCCAAATACTTATCGATGTAGGCCTGCTTTTCCTTTTGTTTGTATTGCATCACAAAACGTGGATGCTCGAGCGGCATCACCTTCTTAAACAATTCATAGTGTTGATTCAATTGCTCGAAATAATTTAAATTCTGTCCTGTCCCAAAAATGATTACGTTATCCGTTTGCAAACCCCAACTGATTTGTTGCTTGAGCATCTCCGCTATTTCAGGCATCAATCGTTGTGCAAAGGCCTTGTCGTCATAATAGTTAAAATTTACGGCCTTGTTAGCTGCGGTTTTAATAAAACCAATGGGGCATATACTGCTGATATAAAAATCGCGATAGAATAATTCTGGACCGCCATAAGCAGATATGGCATCGTAGACAAAAACACTTGATGGCTCATGGGTGTGCATTCCATCACAAGGTATTCCGCAAACATCAATCAATCGTTTGGTATCGGTAAATGGTATGCCCGTTGAACCAGCTCCGAGCCTCCCCGGATTAATGCCCAAAATCAATGTTCGTGGCTGTTGGTCGTTATAATACTTATTATAAAAGCCCTTTACCATTCGTTGAATTCCTTTGTCGTTGAGAAACGGATAAAGGGCCTCAACATCCTTAGGCAACGGAGTTTGTAGTCTCGTTGAGCCATAAAAATCAATAATCCGGGTACTCCATTTCTTTTTCATACGCCATAAAAATAGGGTGAATGGCGATATATCTCCTTGACCGCACTCCATTGCCAGAGCCAAGATTCGTATTTTTACCCCCTAAAAGCCAAATGTGATGCTTAAAACCCTATTTTCTATATCTTTTTTTAGTCTTTTGCTCAGTATTCCCTCCTTTCACGGACAAAGCTATTTCCAGCAAGAGGTGAATTATACAATTGAGGTACGTCTCGACGACAAAAACCATTTTCTTCATGGTTTTGAGAAATTTGTGTATCACAACAATAGCAAAGACACTATGTCAGTGCTATTCATCCATCTATGGCCCAACGCTTACAAAAACTCGAAGTCCGCTCTCGCTCGCCAACAAATGAGAGGCGGCGATTTTTTTCTGCTCTATGCTGGTCAAGGTGATCGGGGCTTCATCGACTCACTTCATTTCAAGGTCGACGGAATAGACGCCACTCATAAACCACATGAAGGTTTTGAAGATATCGCCATTATAGAATTACCCAAGAGTCTTCAGCCTGGCGAAAGCATCACTGTCACCACTCCGTTTCGCGTTAAACTTCCGTCTGGCACCATTTCTCGTTTAGGGCATATTGGCGAATCCTATCAAATTACGCAGTGGTATCCCAAACCCGCGGTATATGATCTGAATGGCTGGCACGAAATGCCCTATCTGAACCAGGGTGAATTTTACAGTGAGTTCGGATCTTTCGATGTTAAAATTACGCTTCCTGAAAACTACACGGTAGGTGCTACTGGTGATCTGCAAACCACAAGCGAAATTCAGCGCTTAGATTCTTTGGCTAAGCTACCGCTCAATGTTAAGCCTTTTATTAATGAGTTGGGAGAAGCCTATTATCCGCCTTCTTCAACGAAAATGAAAACCTTACATTATGTCCAAAGCAATGTCCATGATTTTGGTTGGTTCGCTGATAAAACCTGGAATGTTCGGAAAGGTGAAACCACACTTCCTCACTCCAAGCGCAAAGTCACAACCTGGGCCATGTTTACGCCTGAAGAAGCGGTATTGTGGGACAAAGGCGCTTTGAAAGCAATTAACGATGGACTATATTATTACTCATTGTGGTCAGGCGATTATCCATATAATCAATGTACGGCAGTAGATGGAACCATCAGTGCTGGTGGTGGCATGGAGTATCCTAACGTGACCGTGATAGGTAGAACGGGCAGCGCTTCTGGATTGGCCACTGTCATTATTCATGAAGTCGGACACAACTGGTTCTATGGCATCCTTGCAAGCAACGAACGCGACAATGCCTGGATGGACGAAGGTCTCAACTCCTTCTTCGAAACAAGAACGATACTGGCAACAAATCCAAATATGCCCAAACTCGGAATTACGGCAGGAAACAAGAACATAGAACGCATGCTTCAGTTAGATGACCTATCCTATCAGTACGTTACCGAAGAATTGGCCTATCTCCTGACCGCACGCAATTATGCGGATCAACCGATGCAATTGCCCTCCGACTACTATTCCAATATCAACTACGGCGCAATTGTCTATAAAAAAACTGCGTTGGCCTTTAACTACCTGATGAATTATCTAGGTGAAGACATGATGAACCAGTGCATGTCGGCATATTATAAAGAATGGAAATTCAGGCATCCAGAACCTGAAAATCTTCAAGCTGTATTTGAAAAAACAAGTGGTAAAAACTTGGATTGGTTTTTTGATCGTTTGATCAACACCAAAGAACGGGTGGATTACAAGGTACGCGGCACGCGCTTCCAAGGCAATGGTAAATCAAACGAGCCCATGGAAGTGCATGTCAAGAATTCAGGTGAAATTGCAGGACCGTTCTCCATTGATGTATACCGCGATGGTAAGTTCATATCGCGCAAATGGTTTGATGGCATTGAACCCTTGAGTTCGCAACGTGTCACTGTTAATGCGCTCAAAGGTGACGTCATTAAAATCAACAACACCTTTGGTATACCAGAGTATAAACGTTCAAATAATTTGTCACGAACCAAAGGGGTGTTCAGAAAAATTGAACCCCTTCAATTGAGTTTCCTATCAGGTGTTGATCATCCGGAAAAAAGTCGATTGTTCTGGGCACCCTTAACAGGATGGAACAACTACAACAAATGGATGCTCGGTTTGGTGTTGCATAATACTACACTGCCAAAACAAGACTTTTCGTGGCGTATCGCTCCATTGTACAGTCCATCCACCAACTGGCTCAATGGATATGCAATGCTTGAAAAGGATAATGGTCAAATCGCTTTTGGCGCACGTACACAACGCTTTGCATCTGGCATTCAGCAAACACCGACTTCTTCCCAAATCTATGGATACCGTCTATGGTCGCCATATATCAAAATCAACGTATTCCCTCGTCGATTCAAAAAAGACTGGACAGGTTACTTCAAGGCGGAATGGATATTCTTGCGTGGTAAACTTCAAAAAGAAACCAACGATATTGAACTGCATGATTTCGCGCTGTACTACACCGAACCAAGAAATGAAGGAGAAATGAATATTGTTCGTTTCACTTTCAATACCGACAAAAAAATGGTTCGCTCATCATTGAATCTTAAATCAGATTTACAAAGCGGTGAGTTCAACTCCTGGGGTTTGATGTGGCAAAATGAAATGACATTTGACTACATCTATCGCGGTAAAGGCAAGCGTCATTGGACCACCCGCGCCTACTTCGGCCTTACCAATGGTGAAGTAAAACTAAGTGCTGCTGGTCAAAATGGAGCAAATGACTATTTGTTTGATGGGCACATGATGGGACGTCAGGAAACCAGTGGTTTGCTCTCGCGCCAATACCTCAATACCCAGGGCGGTTTGTTTTTACCCTCCGGTTCGTTTCTTTATTCCAACGATGGTTTATTCAGCATACGAACGGCTATTGATGCGCCCATTCGTTTGCCTGTAAATATTTATGCTGGTATGGCATTGGATGGTGAATTCAACTACATCGGCACAGCGGGAATTGGATTACCAATTGTTCGCAACATCTTTGAGATCTACCTCCCATTGGTGCATATGGATGAAAATGGAGTCAAATCACTCACGGATGGAGTGTACTTTAGAGACCTCATTGGTTTCCAATTGAATTTGGATTTGGCAAATCCGTTTAACTTGGTCAAAAAAATACAATAACACAATTTGAGGAATAAGATCTATTTCGCTTCTGACTTTCATTTGGGTGTGCCTGATCGTGCATCCAGTCTTGCCCGTGAAAAAAAACTTGTTGCCTGGCTCAAGTCTATACAACACGATGCACTTGAAATTTATTTAGTAGGCGATTTGTTCGACTTCTGGTTTGAATACAAAAGAGCCATTCCTCGCGGCTATACGCGACTCCTGGGCACATTGTCCGAACTCACTGATAGCGGAATTCCAGTTCACGTCTTTACGGGCAACCACGACATGTGGATCTTTGATTATCTCCCAGAAGAATGTGGCGTTACTGTTCATCGCGAACCAGTAGAACGAACCTTCGGTGGAAAAAAATTCATCATCGGACATGGTGATGGCCTCGGACCAGGCGATCATGGTTATAAATTCATTAAAAGGGTATTTGCAAATCCTGTTTGCCAATGGCTTTTTGCTCGCCTACATCCCAATTTTGGTATTTGGCTGGCTTCCTCCCTTTCAGGCTATTCCCGCAGCACCACGGGTGACAAGGATCGTATTTTCCTCGGAGAAAACAACGAATGGTTGATCATTTGGGCCAAGGAGCAATTGCAACGTGCACACTACGACTACTTCATATTTGGACATCGCCACTACCCATTGCAACTATCCATTGGCACCAATTCGGAGTACATCAATCTTGGAGAATGGCTCACCGACCCACATTATGCGGTGTTTGATGGAACGCGGTGTGAGCTTCAAAGGTTGGAGGAAGGCTGCGCTATTTAAAGGCTGCGCCATTCGGGGGCTGCGCCAATTAAAAATTTAAGATTTAATAATTTAAGGAAGATCTCGTTTCATGGCCGCGTGATGATTAAGGTTCTCGAGGAGCTGATGCAACGGCCGATAATAATTCGTTTATCCATTGGGCAGCGCTGCAATGCGTTGCGTCGGTACAGAGGCTGCGCCAATGGTGGCTGCGCCAATTAAAAATTTAAGATTTAATAATTTAAGGAAGATCTCGTTTCATGGCCGTGTGATGATTTGGGTTCTAGTGGAAATCATTCAACGGCCAGAGAATATTTTTTATGTCCCCTTTTGTTAGCGACGCAATTCATTGCATCGGAACAGGAGGTACCCCTATGCGTTTCCGAAGGCCAATTGATCTTCCCAGACGCGCTGCCAGCCCTCCCAACCATCGGTTTCGGATAAACTTTCGTTGTGCCAGAGTACCAAAGCGACGCCATGTGTAGCCTTTATTCGGCTTATCATGTCACGGCTCAAAGCCATGGCTGCGTCGGGTTGTAAGCCCATATATTTACGCAAGGTTGTGTCCATCATAGCTATTGGATGCACATGCAATGAAGTCTCTTCGTCGTTGATCAAATC
>JBDKJN010000020.1:0-3513 GCA_039796595.1 Bacteroidota bacterium | reverse complement strand
GTGTACCGGTTGAGTTCAAACAAAAACTTTCCAAAGAGGATTTGGGGCTGTAGTTGCAATGAGCGATTCTTACGGAGTTTGCAAATTGAAATTCTGGATTTATACCTAGGAGATTATTCGTAAGCGGCACAAGGCACTTCGTATTTGCCTTTGTCTTTGCACGCCCGGAAGCCCAGAGTTAGCTCATGTGATGTTGGGCCGTCGTATCGAATTTTATTTGCCGTAAGGTCGAAGGCGTAAGCAATAGTGACATAGCGAAGCGCGGAAATTTTGAGCATGGCCGAAACGCCGTGTCCATTGCGTGCACCGAGTCCAAGACTTATTTTTTCCTTGAATTCCAATAGGAACTGACTGTCAAAGGAGATACGGCTTTTTCCAACATAGTTGAACAACAGCGCAGGCTTAAAGATTAATTCTTTATTGATCTTTATCGCACGTCCCAAGGCTATAGTCCAATGTGCATTTAATCGAGAATTGCCCAGGCCGCTGATTTTTTTTGCATTCAGATTTCTTACACTTAGTCCATAAAATCGATCGTCGCGATACAACCAGCTACCGTAATTGATGATTGGAAAAACAAAAGTATTTAATGGTCGATCGATAGCGAGTTCATTGACTTGATCTTCAAAAGACATGACGCCATAATCGACGGAATATTGGTTAAAACCAATCCCGATTCCATTCGACCAATAGTATTTTTTGGCCATCCTTAAGTGAAAGGAATACATGACTTGCGCTTCTGTCATGCCAAACGGTCCTGCTTGGTCATTCATCGCCGCGATGCCAATGCCATGAAAATTGAATTTGCCTTTTCCAAACTTGCCGTGCATATTGACAAAACCAGTGCTTGGTGCGTTTTCAAAGCCCAGCCATTGCTGGCGATAGCCTATGCGACTTTCCAAACATTTCGTTGTGCCAACGACCGCCGGATTGTAGTTCATGTAGTTATGCGTGAAGAAAGTGTAATGAGGCAATTGTTGACCAAACACTTGTGCACTGAACCACAGGAGTAGCAAGACAGGGACGATATGTGCGAATAGTTTCTTCAATATTAATGGACGATGCTCACAATCCCAGTGAGTGGGGCAATAGTGACATCCAGCGAGTTGAGTTCGATGACATAGAAGTAAGCCCCTGTTGGCAGGTATTTGCCATCGTGGGTGCCATCCCAGGGTTTGGCGTAGGTGACACTTTTAAAAATACTTTGTCCCCAGCGATCAAAAATTTGCACTTGACAATTTGGAAATCGTTCAATGCCTTTTAGTGTCCACTCGTCATTGGTGCCATCTCCGTTTGGTGAAAAGGCGGTGTAAACAACGATTGGTGGGGCTATGGTGACGGTTATAAAATCACTTACATCGCAGTCTCCAACTTCGCCAGTCACTTGGAATGTGGTGGTTTGTTCTGGATATGCCAAAGGAGTCAAGCTGTTTTCATCATCAAGTACTTCTTCATTGCTCCATTGGACGGTTGAAGGTGCTGGATTCGAGCCCTGCACGTCGAGCTGTGCACTCTCGCCCAAATAAATGACGATCGGGGTGACACCTGCAACCAAATCTACTCCATCTCCATTAACGCCTACGGTAATGTCGCAAGGACCATATAACGACGAATGGTTGCTTCCCACGACAACGATGTAATCTTGGTCGGGAGCTAAATTTGTAAATTGAGTCGAGAAGGTGGCATTGGAGTCTGCGAAACAAGTGTAATTGCCGTAATTGGTAGGATTACAGGGGTCGCTATTGTTGTTGATCTCAATGACCATCACGTATACGCTGTCGGTGCCTAGGAATGAGTCACAATCGTCGATACTCACATTCACATTTACTGGTAAACCATTTGCAATGGTGTTGGTATGAAACGAATAGAAATGAGACATACTCACGTTCATGCACCCAAAATTGAATGGCGTGGGGACTAAGGTGTCGGATGTGGGACTTGAATCTCCGCACAATACAGCATTGTAGGCATCAGAACACGATTGAGCTATGCCTTGAAAAGGGCATGCAAGCACAAGCATAGTTAAGATCCAATAAATGTGTCTCATAGGGTGGTTCGCCTTATACGAAGCAAGTCGAAAATTAGTTCCTTGACGATGTGGTAAATTGGCCATGCACAGCGTTTTTATGCACAACGTTTTCCAATACAACTTGTTGTCCTAAGGGTAAGTGGCGATTTCTCTTGATTAGGTTGCCTGAAGCGGCGTTTTTTATTATTCAAACTCAACGAGAACGGCATTTTTCTCAACAGCAGTGCCTTTGACCGCTGTCACCTTCTTGATCACGCCTTCTGCAGGACTTTTGATTACATTTTCCATTTTCATGGCCTCTAAAATCAAGATAGGACTATCTTTTTGAACGGTTTCACCGGCAACAACCATGATGTCCAAAACGAGACCGGGCATAGGTGCCTTAATGTCTTTTACCTTTTTGGTACCAGCGCTTTCCATGCCCAAGCTTTTCAAAAGGTCATCAAAGCGATCTTTGATGGTGATGGAATAAATACGTCCATTGACTTTTACCCGCGCTACTTTGCTCTCTTTGTTGTAATCCAGGATCTCAGTGCTATAGCTCTTATGATCCATCAGAATATGGCATTTGGATTCGGAATCTGAAAGGATATCAACGTTTTGAACTACTCCGTTGAGCTGGAGTTGCGCTGATTTTCCATTCCATTCGATGTCATGGGTCGTTCCTGATTGTCCGGTTAGATGGTACATAAGGGATGTGTCTATTTCTGTGAGGCGAAGCTACATCAAAATAGTGTGGAAAAGGTCATTTAAGGAAAGATCATATTCAATAGCTAAGGCTAGTGGCCATTGTCTTTTGTTTCGGTAAATGAATTTGAGCATGGGACGTAGATGGAACTGGTTTCCAATGAGCCAAACAAAAGTTAGATTATAGGAAGCGATGAATGGAATTTCAGATGGTTTATTTTCAATCAGACAGGCTATTGTTGACTTATTTATATTCCCAGCCTGACGAACATGTGATTGAAAATGTTTCTGTCAATGATGCACACCAAATGGCCGTCCCTATGGGACTTCTTGTGCACGGTTTAATTGTCATGTTTCTAACAAATGGTCGCTCCTCTGGAGCTATACTGTGATGAATTGAAAATTGGGTTGTTTTATTATCAACGAACAAATGGTCGCTCCTCTGGAACTCGGCTGTGATGAATTGAAACTTGGATTGTTTTATTATCAACGAACAAATGGTCGCTCCTCTGGAGCTTGTCTGTGATGAATTGAAATTTGGGTTGTTTTATTATCAACTAACAAATGGGCGCTCCTTTGGAACTCGGCTGTGATGAATTGAAACTTGGATTGTTTTATTATCAACTCTGGAGCTATACTGTGATGAATTGAAAATTGGGTTGTTTTAATCTCAACGATCTTCGATAGTACATGTTTATTCAAAGTCCCAGCGGGACGAGCTTGTGTTAGCATTCACGATTACGCCCACACCCCAACGTCAAGTCCGGTAAGGACGGCCTTTACGAAACAATTTTTGC
>JBDKJN010000019.1:0-2769 GCA_039796595.1 Bacteroidota bacterium | reverse complement strand
CCCAGATATACGTCATCATCGTCATACATACGATTCAAGTTTGACGTCGATAAAACGAGCTATTTTATCCGCATCCGCCAACATAGCGTGTTTATCGCCATGACAGAAAAGATTTACCACTTCATTCGAATCCAAGAGAATGTTCAATTGATAGCCTTTGCCCATTCCGTCGGTGTCAAACGGAATCACTTGCAGTTTTGTGATGTTCTTGAGGTGAATGGGATAGGGAATGTCTTCAAGGCGTTCTCTTATTTTACTGCCTGAATTGAAATAAATAACACCGAGTTTTTTGTCCAGAATGATTTTCTCGTTTCGGAAAAGACTTTTTGAGGTAAAGTACAGGAACACCGCAAAAAGGCCCATAATACTGTATTGATAAGCGGCATGATATGCTGTGCCATCTCCTCTACGAAACACCATCCAACCACTGCCTATCGATAGAACAACAAACAATAGAATCACCCATATGAGAGCAATGATGAACTTGATCCGATAGGAGGACCTCCATATCATGACATCGTTGGCATCTTGGACGAGGACAACATTCTTAGACGATGCGTAGTCGCCATAATGAGCAACTTGGTATCTGCTTTCCTCAGTCATGGAAGTTTATAGCGGAAGACGAAGTAGGGTATTGCGATAAGGTTATCATTTGACTTTTCGAAAGCACAAAGCTTCACGCGCGTTCAAAAGATAGAACATGGATCCAACGATTAAGGGGTATCCAACCGTTTTGCATCGGTGATGAGATAGTTGCTCTCACCGCGCCACGAAAGCGTATGATTGGTTTCTTTATAGGTCAGCTGTATACAAGCATTCGGCTCCAATTGCAGTTGTTTGAGTTTTTCTTCAACCGCTTCATCAGCAACCGAAAAAGTGAAGAGAATCGGATTGCCTACCACATCGCGGCAACCTTCGGTGAAGTAACCTTCGCATGTTTTGAAAACATTGCCACGCGTGCTGATTTTAATGTCCTTGCCTATACGTTCGCCCTCGCTATACGCTTTGTAATATCGCCACCAAATAACGATGCTCAAGATGAAAACGAGCACAGCTGATGCAATGAATAAGCGTTTGCGCCAAACCTTGGGTGCTGGGGTTTCAGCTGGAGTAGTTGTCGAATTGGTCATTGTAGTTCGGGTGAATTATGTTCTCCAAACATACAAAAAAGAATCAGTTTGCGGAACTTATGGGCAATAACATTCGCATCGAACCTGCTTCTTATCTAAGAAAGCCATGTAGGTGCTGGCAAATGAATACAGATGACATTACTGGAATGGGTCACGCGTAAGCATTGAAACCCTATCAAGCTCAATCGATTTGCCACAAGTTATGGATTGAATACCACGCGTAGCGCTAATCCCTGTTGTATCGAAGCAGTTGCGAATGTTCTCAATTCAGGCACGGAAACCATGTTAATACCGGGACGAAGTTCATAGACAAGATGAAGCTTTTTCCAAAATTCTTTGTTTTTGCCAAGGCGAAAATCAACTCCCATGGGTACGTATGGATTCGCAGAGAAATTGGCTTTGTTTACAAAACGTTCATGAATTCTGGTGTCAACCTCTAGACCTCGGCCATAACTCAAATAACCATTGTCATCGGTTCGAATGGTTTCGCCGCTGAATGTTAAGTAGTCTATTTCGGTAGTTGCATCAAAAGAAACCCCCGTAGAAATACCAATCCCCGCATACAATGACCAACGGGCTTCCGGATTGGTGCGAAACAACAGGGCTCCATCGAATCGAAGTTGATGGGATGAATAATTCATATGAAATTGTTGCATCTTGATGGAATCGACATAAACCGTATTGCCAGTTTGCGCTGATGTAAGCGTATCAAAAGGAGTGCTTATCCGACTTGAATAATCAAGACCAAAGTGGTTTCCTGCGGCATATTGAATACCTATGCGCAAGAGCGGATTGGATCTGTAACTTGCTTTTTGTTTATTCAAAAATTCAACACCAAGCTGAACGGAAAAAATGCTGCTGTTGTTGAGAGCAACATATTCTATGGGTTGAATATTGGGCGAAAAATGTTCAAGCGCTTTAGAGTCTGGAGCCAATGCTCTAAATTCGTTGAGACTCGCGTATGTTTCTTTGTTCACCCCAACACCGGAATAAATAAAGAGATCACTGACCCTGATGCTGGGCAGTTCAGGTTTTGGAGCTTCTTGAGCAGATGCGGAAAACAAGCAACTAAGAATAAAAAGTGCGGAGAGAACTGCTGCGTTTTGCATAGGATTAATGAATAATGGGTTTAGGCCAGTCCAGTTTGTATTTCATTTAGCTCTTGGTAGCATGAACGAAGATAAAGTACAACTGCTGGAAATTGCGCAGCATCTAACGACTTGTATCCCAATTTATTGCTATGGACCGGTGAATGGATGGATCCTACATTGGATTTCCGCTTTCGAACGCCAAATCGGTTATGTAGAAGATAAAGATTCTTCGGTGGCACTTATTACCGTTTAGAAGTTGGGGATTTTTTTGCATTACCGACCAATAACTTTTGTGCTAATTGAGATATTTTTGATGCCAATACATCAAAATGGAACTAACCTTTGAACCGATTAATTTGTAATGGATTTTATTGAGAATCGGATAGCTCTGTACTCTGTACTTGCAGGCATGTTGTTGGTCTGGACTTTTCGTCGTTTCATAGCGGCGAAACGTGTGCAGGGAAAAAAGGCGCTCATTCATCCCTTTAGAGAAGAAAGTCTACTGCATCATGTGGGTATTCTGGAAGTTAAATTGGAAACACTGAAGA
>JBDKJN010000018.1:0-6007 GCA_039796595.1 Bacteroidota bacterium | reverse complement strand
ACCAAGAGGGTTTAGTGTGTTTTGAATACAGTCACGAATTTCCAGTGTCAGGCGTTCTTGCACTTGCAATCGACGGGCAAAAACGTCCACCAAACGCGGCAACTTACTCAATCCGACAATTTTACCATTGGGGATATAAGCGATATGCACGTGGCCGAAAAAAGGCAACATGTGGTGTTCGCAAAGGCTGTACATTTCGATTTCTTTCACCAAAACCATTTCGCTGTAATCTTCATCGAACATGGCGCTCTTTAACACAGCCTCCCCATCCTGGGCGTATCCATTGGTTAGGAATTCATACGCTTTAGCGACACGCTCCGGAGTCTTCAACAAACCGTCACGATCAGGATTTTCACCAATTTGTTTGATGATTTGAGCAACAGCACCAGCGATATCTTGTTGACGGGAGGTAAGTTCAGACATGTTTGAGTGATTTATTTTTCTGGGCCGAAATATTCGACAATATTATTTTCCGTTTCGTACAATTTGATGCTATGCAATTCGCAACCAGAATCCAGAATTGGGCCTTCGAGTTGTTCCCAAATTGCAATGGCAAAATTTTCACAGCTCGGCATTATTCCTGACATAAAATCCACATCTAGATTTAGATTTCTGTGATCCACTTTATCAGTGACAAATTTCGCTACGATATCGCGCAAAGCCTTTAAATCCATGCAATATCCAGTGTCTGGATGCGGTTCACCTTTGATCGTAACAAACAAATCAAAATTATGCCCATGCCAATTCGGATTGGAACACTTACCAAATGTGGAGATATTCTTTTCGTCATCCCACGCGTTATTCCACAATTTATGAGCGGCGTTGAAGCGCTCTCTTCGGGTCGCGTATACGATTTTTCGAGCCATTCTTTAGGTTTTTAATAACGGGTGCAAATATAGTTCACTTCGGAACTCGACATTCAAGGATAAGCAATAAGTGTTGATGGTTCTGTAAGCGGGATGATATGGCTCGCACTTGGGCAAAAGGATTAGAAAGTCCGTTGATTTAGAGTGCTTCGCAAGGTTGAAACCTCAATGCGACCAACGCCCCCATTTCCAAGGCTTCCAGATTCGCGTATTGCTTCTCCAAAAATGAAGCACCAGATAGACTAAAATGGGTGAACCAAAAGTCAGGAAAGACAAGTAGATAAAAGAAAGTCGCACATTGCGTTTTCGAACGCCCATGTAGTCCGCAATACGGGTACACACCCCATAAATACCTCTTTCTGCTACATTTCTAAATAATGCCATCTGCTAAAAAAAACTTTAGGTGCAATTTAATGATCCAACCTATATACAAATATACAAGAATCTGGTTAAAATCGGTAGCTGATTGTAGTCACTTCCAGTCCACTTTATTCACCGACGCATGAACAGCACACTAGAGCAAATGTTCAGTTACAATCATGATGATTTAAGAATATCCACGCCAATGCGGCATTCCAAGCACCGCTTTTCATTGCAATACCGATTGTAAAGTTGTATCATCGCTTGGGCGTCGCCAGCATGTTTAGCACCTATTCCAAGTGATTTCCACATCCGGATGATCTTATTGTCCTCGACCTCTAACAATTCTAGCAACAACAACGCGCGCTGCATACAAAATGCATCGTCAATGTGACGTCCGTATGCAAAAAGATTGACGGCAATGACATTGATGATTAGACCATCGATAAAATCATTACCGGGCGAAATCCCACTCTTCGATTCGATGGGCTTACTTCGTTGTCGATCGAAAAGTGTATGTGTATTCCAGTAGTCGGGAGCAACACAGAAAACCGTACTTCGTAGATCCGATAAATCAGCCAATTCCAACACCTCCTGAAGCAATCCATCGCTTCGGCTAAGTAAATCCACCAACTGCCCCAGACGAATGGTTGGATAACCCGGAGGTCGCAATCCAAAAAACTGCCAATTCATTTGGATGGAATCTGGCAATTGGTATTTGGTCTTTAGAAAAGTATATTCCTTCCAAAGGGCCGCTGCATATGCATCGGTATGTGTACTGTTGAGCAAACCAGATTCACCATAGAAGAGTGCCATCAATTGAAACGGATCGGAACGAAGCCTTAGCACCAGCTGATATGGAATTCTTTCAGCCAATTGCTCCATAGCTTCTCCATTGACTTTACCACCGAAATACCTCGCCAAAAGCCGATAAAACACTTCATTCCAATCGCCTCGTGTTTGCTTCAATTGGCGCAGTGCCCATTGTGACTTCTGTTCGAGACGCTCCACGATTAGAGCATCGCGAAACCCTGTCCACACTATGGGTTCAACAAGTGGCAATTGTTGTTTACATGGTATTTCCTTTCCGTATTGCATCCATTGTTGGTACCGTTGCCATTGGGTATCGTGCAGATAAGGGGACATTACAAAAACAGGCAAATCGCCAGGTTGGTTCAAATGAATGGACATATCATCTGCAAAAACCACATGCAGAACAACTGTAGAATAAAAAGGATCCGAGTGATGGCCATGTTTTTTCCAATCGCTGGCGTTGATGTGTATCTCTACATTACCTACCCATGTGTGTTCGCCGATGCGCACTCTAGCCTGCAAAAAATCAGGCCCACCGTTATGATTGTGCACACCTGCACTTAGAATTTTTAAGGGCAAACCCGTCGATGTGAAGAGTTGATTGGAATTGAATAGTCTATGCTTCCACACATAGTGCAAAAAATCTTCAGTCATAATGCGATGTTTGAGTGATGAAATGCAAACCTACATGCGGATTGAAGCATAGAATAGCCATGCTAAAACGTCGTTGACAACTCTAAAAATACGGTCCCATTTACGCTTGAATGTGGTCATAATCGTAAATTAATCGTTTTAATCGATTCGGCTATTCCATCGAGCATCTAGGGAACTTTTTAGTAGCATTGACGTATACGCCCATCACATAAATATTTTATATTTGATTCATCAAAAAACCAACACATGAAATTTAACTTAATCCTGAGCGGATTGCTCTGCATGGCTCTTTTCACTGGCTGCGACAAATTGAAAGAAAAACGTTTTTCAACCACGATTCCGCTCGTTTTCGAAATCGATAAAGCGGAAGGTGGTTCCCTCGAGGTCGACTTAGAAGATGAAATCACTTCTTTGATCAATGATCAATTGAATGAAGTAAAAGAATCCATCAAATCGTATGAGGTGGTAAGTATCAAATACAAGATTTGGGAATTCTGGGGAGTGGAAGAAACCACATTCACCGGCCGATTAGGTATTGGTAACAAGAGTGCTACTGCGCCAGGCGTGGAATACGCATTCACCGATTTACACATCAAAGAAGGAAGTGAAAATCCTGCTCAAGTAACCATGAACTTTGGAAGCCAAGACTTGGATCGCATTCAAAACTATTTCTTGAATTCGGATGGCGTGAGAATCTTCCTTGATGGTAGTACAAGCCACGCTCCTATTCACTTCAAATTGGCCGTTGAAGTTAATGTTGACGCCATTGCTGAAGTAAGTAAGTAAATAAGTCATCTCCGATTCGATATAAAAAAAGCCACACTGAGAAATCAGGTGGCTTTTTTGTTTCTTGTCGAATGCTTTTCCGGTTTCCGAAGATTGACAATCCTTTTAGCGATATACCGCTGCCATGCCGGCGTGTGCCACGTCAGCTGGCCCTCGAGAATTGAAGCCAGTTCCTCTTTTAATTCGGGATATTTTTTAATTTGCAGAGTGGTATAGGCCAAAGCATGATATTTCGACGCCACCTCAGAAGTCGCGCTGTTGATCAGGGCAAAACACTTGTCCAAAAACCACCCTTCCATTTCTTGAGGCAAATCACAATGGCTAATAATTTTGACCATCTCGCGCTGAACTCCGCCAATTCGCGTGGTTTCCAAAGTGTCTCTCCATTGATTGAGAAAGGTATTGGCCATGCGATTATCGATTGCAGAAACGTGTCCTATCACCCAAGAAGCTTTCATGGCGTGTGTTTTATTGCTTGAACAAGCAAATTCAGCCAGATTAGCAAACACTTCGTCTGAAGCTAAAGTCTCTTCAACCAAAGCTCTGACTTCTTCCTTTTTAATACCTGAACGTAACCGCTCTCTTAATTCCATTTGCTGGTAATAAGAATCTCGTAAAAAAAATGATGCAATTGAATCACTTGAAACGACCTTCTACTGGCATTCCTTTTATTTTCCGCCCTTTGTGCGAGGCTTAAATTTCTGACCATTGGCAGGTGCATCTGCATCCTCCAACTCCTCCTGAATAATCGGAGCTGAGGTGTCTTCTCCATTGGACAACTTTTGCAACAACTCATCCAATTGATCAGCGCTCAATGACTTAGCAATGATCTTATGATTCTTATCCATTAAGTACACCTTCGGAGTGCTATTGACATCCCAATATTGGTGATAATTCAAGCTTTCCAAAGTAGTCACCTTATCCTGGAAAATCAACTTCTGCGCAACTTCATTTTTCATAATATCAGGTGTCCGACTCACGCTGGTGAATTCAATATGATTATCGCTAAGGAATTTTCGCCATTTATCGACCTCCAAATTGTTATGTACCCCATAAACTTCCAATCCTTTGCTCTTCCACTTCTTATATAGGTCATTGATTTTTGGCACTTCCTTCTTGCAATGTCCACAGGTCGCCTCCCAAATCACAACTAGAGTATACTCAGACTTTAGTCCTTTCATGCTGGTCCAAACACCGTTAGAATCCGGCAGGATAATGTCATATGGCACTTCCCCGCACAAACAATGACGTTTTTCATCAGCGCTTTCTTTCATCTCGGCGACTTTCTCTGGCTTCATCCAATCGCACAACCCTTTTGCGTAATAATTGTCCACCATGTAAACGAAACCTTCGTCCATACACATGATTTTAGAAGCTTCAAAATTGTAGGTGAATTGATGGACGATGTATTTAAACAGATCTGGATTTCCCGCAGTACGATCTATCAATTTTTTTGCTTCCACCGTCATGGTATCCGCGATCTGCGGCAAAGTCACCGTTATGTACTTTTCGATCAACTTGTGAAAGGACTGATCACGCACCATACGAGGATCTTTAAGATCAACATTGTCCCAATAGTGGCTGCGGTAATAATAATAGCTATACCTTTTCTTCTCGTCATCCGACATGCCAGCTGGTGCGTCAGGCACTACCACCTCCATCGTCATCTTGATCAATTTACAAACCAATAAATTGGGATGATCTGCTATCAATTTCTTTTGATAAGCAACAACCTCTTCATTCATTTTTTTGAGTTCATCCAAACAAGGCTTTTTCTGTTCTTCAGTCTTGGTACTATCGTTGAGACATAGATCGAGCGGTTCACGCAATTTTCGTTTCCCGTTGATGTACTTGATATAGTCGAAAAATATCTTATTGTTCTCCGATTTCTTAACGACCAGATTATCTACGTTGGCGCTAAAATCGGCTTCCAATTCAATTTGCTCATCTGCAACAATAAAATCGAAATACACCGGCCCAGGCATTACAAGAGCGTATTTTCCGCACTCTTCATAGGGCTTCCCTACAAATTCAAATTGCCCTTTGCTGTTGACTCTGGTGGTATCGTTATAGTATAATTTGTTGCCGTAATAATTCGCCAAATACACCGTAGTGTCTTTCAATCCGCGAATCGTACCTTTGATTGAGTATGGCATTTTAGATGGTTGGGCGGTAGCAGTTGTAGCGACCTTTTGAGAATGCGCCATACAAGAAAACAGCGTAGAAGCGCAGAAAAGGATCATTGCGCTGTAAAAACTCATTTTTTTCGTCATAAATTTCAAATTCACTTGCTCAAATTCTAGACGCCTATTAAGCGGTCAAGGTTGTACAAAAATAAATGTATTCACGAGGTCCTTGGAACTTCAAACGTACAACTTGTAAACAGGTCCGGTCCACCTCCTCAAATCAACACTTCTGCTCCTACCAGGTACCCCACAGTCCGAATTCCATTAAACCGGCCTCCCGGATACAATGATTGTTCCAAAAAATTTACGCTTTCATTACCATAGATTTACATAACGCTTACG
>JBDKJN010000017.1:0-5125 GCA_039796595.1 Bacteroidota bacterium | reverse complement strand
TGAAAGATTGGCCTTCGGCATTACAAAGTGTCCATGATAGGCTTGAACACCCGGCTCAATAATTTGATTGCCAATTTGAAATGGATACGTCAAACGTACGACTCCATGGGGTTCATTATTGAGTTCTGGGTTATTAGCTGTTTGTCCATTATATAATCCAAAAGCAAATACGCCATAGTCTCCGCTGCCCTTGAGTCCTGTACTAACCAATTCAGAAAATAGCTTGCGCTGGGCCTTTGGTGCCCAATAGAAAAAGATACCAAGGTCTCGTTCGTTCGAAAGGGCACTATTAAGTGCGTCGTTACGATCTAACGGCAATCGATTTTGACTGGACTGCATATTCTCAAATCCGAATGGAACCTTGCTTTGACCGATACGAAATCTGAATTCGTTGTCAGCATCAATTCCTACATCAAAATAGGCATCACGTAATTGTCCAAAGTGCAAACGATCACTGCTGGCACTACTTGCAAAATCGGGTTGAATATAAAAATAGACACGTTCATTGATTTGCCCGGAAATGATTACTCGCATTCGGCGAATGAAAAATCCTCCGTTTTTGCCCCACGATCGATCTCCTTGTTCGTTGGAAAGGTTTTCATTGGTCTCAAATAAACGATTGTAACGAACCTGAGTATAACCTCGAATGGAAAAGGAGTCGTACCATTTCTTTGGTTTGGGTTCTTCTGTCGAAACTTTTGCGCTATCGCTTTGCGCCAAAGCTGAACTGCAAAAAAAACAAAGTTGAATACCCAATAGGAGCCCACTTACTATTTTGGATTTCGATTGGCAAAGTTGAATTCTCATTTTTGGTTAATTAATTTATTGTTAGCAGTGAATTATTCACGGCCGCAAAAAAATGATCTATTCTAGAAGTTATTGTAAATTGGACATGATGAAATTGTGTATTCAATGTTATGAAATCATTATCAAGGAAAAACAGGATATAAAGTATTTCGAATTCAATGGATTCTTGATGCTGAGCCAGAAAACAATCTAATGATGTTTTGGAAACAATTCCTTAACATTGAGAAAAGACAGAGGAAGCATTACGTGCTTTCATTTGCCAAAGAAATTAGAACCAATATCCTTTAATCAAATGGGTTTATTTAGCAAGTTTACACCAAGCACCGGAAATTTCTTTGAATCGTTCTCTGAGGCAACGTCCAATTTGGTCACCATCTCTGCGCGTTTGAAAGATTTAGTGCAAGCCAATGATGAAGCAACGCGCGAAACCATCGTACGTGAAATTCGCGATCTCGAACATGTAGGTGACGAAATCACACATCGTTTGTTCATCGAATTGAGTAACAACTTTATCACGCCTTTTGATCGCGAAGACATCCATATGTTGGCGTCGGCACTCGACGATATCGCTGATTTTGTCAACGGTGCTGCATCACGCATTAGTTTATACAAATTTGTCGATAGCGATCCGGTTATTGGCTCTTTGGTTGGTGTTTTGAATCGCCAAACTACGGAAATCCACCAGGCCGTTGCGAACCTTAAGAACCTTAAGAACGCTCAGCGTGTGCGCGAGGCAATCATCCGTATCAATGACCTTGAAAACGAGGCGGACAGCATCTTCGAATTGGCCATCGCACGTTTGTTCTCAGATGAGACGGATCCAATTGCATTGATCAAGAAAAAGGAAATCCTTTCTGTAATTGAGACAGCGACCGATAAGTGCGAAGATGTCGCCAATGTGATCGAATCAATTCTTGTGAAAAACTCTTAATAGCCGGTCAAAAATGGAATTTACAGGTATGCTTATCGCGGTCATTGCACTGGCTTTGATCTTCGATTTTATCAATGGTTTTCATGATGCGGCAAACTCCATCGCAACGGTCGTGAGTACCAAAGTATTGACGCCTTTTCAAGCGGTATTGTGGGCTGCGTTCTTCAACTTCGTGGCTTTCTTCATATTCAAAGATCATAGTGTCGCGACCACTGTTGCGAAGTCGGTGAAGGAAGCGTTTATCCAAGAGGCCTATCACCCTCTGCCCATGATTTTCTCTGGTCTTTTGGCGGCTATCGCTTGGAACCTTATCACTTGGTGGTACGGAATCCCTTCTTCCAGCTCGCACACTTTGATTGGTGGTTTTGCAGGCGCTTTTCTTGCTGCTTTCGGTTGGCAAGCCATCAACTCAGGGATTATTATCGCCACGGCCATCTTCATTTTTGTCGCGCCTATAGCGGGTATGATCATGTCCTATTTGATATCCGCTTGGCTGCTCAATTCGTTCCGAAAAGGTCCGGGGATGAAGATCTTCTCCATTGCGATCATTATCGGGGTAATCTTCGCCGTGTACAATGCATTGGAATTCAAAAAGGACTTTAATGGTGCCTCTTCTTACACCGTTGTGTTCACGGAAAAGCAAAGCAAGGATGATTTGAAAAAACAACTCACCTTCAAAACCGAAGACCTCAAAGAATACGCCCCGGTAATCAAGGCTGGTAAAGATTCTACTGGTCAAGAAGACAAAACAGGAACCATCTACACCATACGTACATCATATTTGCAAAAGGTGGGTGAGACAACGGAGAACACTGAGTTGACCGCCAAGTTGAGCGAAAAATTGACCAAAGTAGGAGCGTACTCAATTGCCAAAACACATCGCATTGGCCCAGATTCGTCGGATCGTTTTGATACTTCAAATTTGAAATCCAGTTTTGAAACGTATTGGTTAAAAGTACTTTTCCACGGTGCCAACTTCAAGTGGATTCTACTTGGTTTCATCGTATTGGTAATTGGTGTATTCGCATTGACGTTGAGCACTACCAACAACACCATGGCCAACAAAAATTTCAAGCGTTTACAATTGTTCTCCTCGGCTGCCTTCAGTATTGGTCACGGTGGAAATGATGCACAAAAAGTAATGGGTATCATTTCGGTTGCACTTATCGCAGGTGGCCAGATCGAAAGCATTAAAGAAATGCCAAGCTGGGTGCCATTGTCATGCTATGCGGCTATCGCAATCGGAACGATGAGTGGCGGTTGGAAAATCGTTAAAACGATGGGTAACAAGATCACAAAGGTTACGCCATTTGAAGGGGTAGCGGCGGAAACGGCAGGTGCGGTGACCTTGTTCTTTACCGAAGGTCTTAAATTCCCATGGAAAATTGGTGGCGAGGTGATCAAGGGTATCCCCGTTTCTACAACGCATACGATTACCGGTTCAATCATCGGTGTAGGTATTACCAAAAGGGTTTCTGCGGTGAAATGGGGTGTAACAGGAAAGCTACTTGTTGCTTGGATCATCACCATTCCAATTTCAGCATTGTTGGGCGCATTATCGTATTGGGTGTGCTTGGCATTTGGGCTCTAATCCATTGAGTGAAGAGATATGAAAAGCCCACCTCGGTGGGCTTTTTTGTGCCCTTAGGAATGTGTTCCAAACTGAAACGCTATCTAAGTGCTCCCTGAGTGCTGTCTGAGTGTTGTCTGAGTGTTGCCTGAGTGCTGCCTGAGTGCTGCCTGAGTGCTGTCTGAGTGCTGTCTGAGTGCTGTCTGAGCGGAGCCGATGGGAGCTATCTAAGTGCTGTCTGAGTGCTGTCTGAGCGGAGCCGAAGACAGCCGAAGACAGCTGAAGACAACCGAAGTGCTGTCTGAGCGAAGCCGAAGACAGCACCTTGTTTCCCCAATATTCCGTCCCAAACAACAAACTCCATGGACGGTATGATTTTTCAACTGAACTTGACTTAGGTTTGTAGTTCTTATTCGCAGCATATGTCGTCTTATTCCATAACACAACGCCCTCGCAGAAATCGTAAATCCGCAGCCATCCGCGATATGGTGCGCGAGACTAACTTGGGTGTCGAACACCTCATCTATCCCATGTTTCTGCTGGATGGTCAGAACAAAAGGGTGCCCATTTCATCAATGCCGGGGGTAGACCGCATGTCGCAAGATGTGATGTTGAAGGAAATTGAAGAGTGCATGACCTTGGGGTTGCGAAGCTTTGTGATCTTCCCTGCTGTGGAAGAAAGTCTGAAAGACAAGAGCGCTTCCTATGGTTTGCGCGAGGATAATTTCTATGTAAAAACAGCAAGCGCCATCATACAGCGTTTCCCAGAGTCAGTCTTGATGAGCGATGTGGCCATGGATCCTTATTCCAGCGATGGACATGATGGTTGGGTGGAGAATGGTCAAATCCTCAACGACAAAACCTTGGATGTTTTGGCCCAAATGGCCGTTGTACAAGCCGCTTCAGGATTTGATATCATCGGCCCCAGTGATATGATGGATGGTCGGGTAGGAGTGATCCGCAATGCACTCGATCAATCAGGGTATACCGATACTTCGATCATGTCCTATTGTGCAAAATACGCCAGTGCTTACTACGGTCCTTTCCGCGATGCCTTGGATAGCGCTCCTAAATTCGGTGACAAAAAAACCTATCAAATGGATCCAGCCAATGCGAACGAAGCGCTGCTTGAGGCAGCTTTGGACGAGATGGAAGGTGCCGATTTTTTGATGGTCAAACCGGCCTTGTGTTATCTGGATGTGATCCTTCGCTTGCGCCAACAAACGACTTTGCCCATTACGGCATATAACGTAAGTGGAGAATACGCGATGCTCAAAGCCGCGGCGGCCAACGGTTGGGTGCAATACGATCGCGCCATGCCCGAGATGTTGTTGAGCATGCGTCGTGCTGGGGCTTCAGCTATACTCACTTATTTCGCTAAAGAATATGCTCAAATGGTGCGCTAGAATAGCAGTGCTTTTTATTGCACTGTGCTATAACGAGGCAAGTGCTCAATCGGCCTATACCAACGTAGTGATCGACGTTCAAGAAAACAATGGCCAATATCCGCCGTGTGAACCTTCTATATGCGTTGATCCAACCAATCCAGCCAATGTTGTAGCTGGATCTATTTTGGATAAAGTTTACTTCAGTAGTGATTCGGGCAGAACATGGACAGAAACTCGTTTGCGTTCACCGCATGGAGTATATGGCGACCCTTGTGTGGTAGCCAATTCCAAAGGGGATTTTTATTATTTACATCTCGGTGATCCGGGAGGAAAAGGCTGGTACGGCGATCGTTTTTTAGAATGTATTGTTGCCCATCGATCAATGGATAAAGGACAAACGTGGTCCGAAGGCGGAGCCATTGGAACCAA
>JBDKJN010000016.1:0-3105 GCA_039796595.1 Bacteroidota bacterium | reverse complement strand
ATAAGGATGCCAATAGAGCTATCTCAAAGCCATAGATTCGAAGTATTTTATTTACCCTAATCAAACAATAACAATGGGAATTCTAAAAAGTGTGTTCATGATCACAGCATTGATCATTTCCATCCAAACGACGGCGCAATATCAATTTCGAGTTACGCATGACTGGAATTCAAGAGCTAAGAATTTGTTTCACCATCCTTGTGATATTGATGGCGATGGAGATATAGATGTTTTTTCTGTTTATTCCTCAGATTATATGTACAATGAAAGATATGAGCTTGCGATTAATGATGGTTTGGGCCAATTTGAATTAGTTGACATTGGGTATGGTTTTATGGATCCCATGTTCATTTCAGGTATACATGATATCCGAGAGATTCGGGCTGTGGAAATTGGAGATGGAGGTTTCAAGGAGATTTTTGTTTGGCTTCAAAACTTTTCATATCCAATGATGCTATTTCAAGCTGAACCGATGCGTTATGCAAGTTTTCCTTTGCATCCGAACACCGAGGAGGAAGTTGGTTTCAGACAGTTATATGATATTGATCAAGATGGAGATTTAGACGTTGCTATTAGGGATGACCAAAACCAACCATTGTGGAGTATTAATGGTAGTATGCCTTATTGGAATGATCCAACAATACCCCGCACAGAATCTTTATACTATGAGACCTTAGATGTCGATAGTGATGGAATCATTGATATGTTCGAGTTTGATCATCAAAGCAATCAACTAATTTGGCGGAAAAAGTTCGGTGAGGGAAGTTACGGACCAGTGGAGGTTTTGATTGATGACGTTGATTTGACTGGAAGTGTTCGTTGGATGTTGAAGGACATGAATGGCGATGGGTTAGATGATTTTATCGCGAGCTCGAATGATGGTAAAGTTTATTATGCTCCTAGATTAAGTCAGACCTCATTCGGAGTCGTGTCACATTGGTCGAATAACCTGCCGTTGCATTTTTTTTATATGGCCAATGTTTTACCTACTGATTTTAATGGTGATGGACATTTAGATATTGTTTTGGCTACTGCGATGGACAACGATGGAAAACAGGCCGTTCTATACAATAATGGACTGGGAGGTTTCGAAAATCCGGTCATCGTTGAGGGAGGTTTTTTGCGTGATTTTATTGTCGCCGACTTTAACGGCAATGGGATACTCGATATTATGAATATTGCCGATCCACGTGCTATTGGTCGGGCTTTCACTGTGCAGTTGGATGTTGAGTCAAGTTTAGACGGGGCGTTTGAGGAATATGGTCTGTTCTTACCCAGTCCGATTTTGATGGACGAAGATCTGGATGGTAAAATAGATTTGGTATGCGAAGATATCACATTAGAAACAGAACGAAGGGTGGTAGTGAGTGATGTGTTCAACCAGCCAATTTTACCTCAAGCATCTTCCAATCGTCTATATCACAGTACGGTGGATTTTGATGCAGAACTTCAAAATGAGGTACTTAAATATGACGCGGAATGGGCCAATACATATGGTTACGTTGATGCTAACGGTGCCTTTCAACTTTTGGCCAGTAATTTAGCTGAGCATGTATTGAATACCACTCGATTGGATTTGGATGGTGATGGCCTGAAGGATGATTACTACATTTTTCAGTGGGTGGGCTCAAACATGGAACTGCAATCATGGGTGCACAATGGAGCAACGGACTTTATTGAAGATGTAGTGGTACTGCCGAATTTTGAAGACATCGGAATTCCTTCTGCAATGATTGTTAGCCATTCCTATAAGATTTTAGATGGAGATAATGACGGATGGATGGAGTATTATTATTTGGATGCGAATTATGTCACAAAACGTATCGAAATGACCGTAACTGGTGCATGGAGTGATCCAACGGTCTTTTTTGATCATCATGTGGATATTGTGCACGCAGGAAGGGATGAAATTTCGAACGAGCCATTTGTTGTTGGATATATTGTGGAGGAATCCGATTGTGGAGATTATAAATATACCGGGGAGGTGGAGTTTTTTAAGCTGTCCAATAGTGGTGAAATATCGGACAGTTTTGAATGGGTGGCAAGCACAGAAAATCCATGCTTGATAAGGTTTGGTAACTCTACACTTGATTTTGATCATGATGGTAATGCTGAATTAACATTTTTGTGGAGTCGTGTTGATAATCATTATGAGGCCATCGGAGTTGCCCTGGCGAATGGAATTTTACTATTAAAAGAACTATCTATTGATATACCGGACGAAATAGAGTGGTATTCCTCGGTAGATTGGAATGGTATTTATGATATGGCTGGCAATGTGATTCAATCGAGTAGCTTCATTCCGATTGAGATTGAAGGATTTTCCTGGTTGAGACCTTTGCAGTATATCGTACTGCAAAGCACCGCTGGATATGGTTGTGGTTACACGGAGGCGTGCAACTACAATAGTAGCTCGATACATCTTGAATCTTTATGCTGTTATGGGACATGCGGATGCACGGATAATACGGCACTCAACTACGATCCTGAAGCGGACTGCGATAATGGCTCATGTCAGATTGGAGTGACAGGTCGAGTGTTTCATGATGTTATAGGCAATGGGGTTTTTGATGAGGGAGATTATGGATTAGCTTATCAAACTGTGACTACCACGGATGGTTCTTCTTCTTTTATTACGAATGAGAATGGTGTTTTCAGTGCTGTTACGGGTAGTAGCAATGTTTTATTGAGGCACGTTGAAGATCCGAATTTTCCATATTACACCACACCGTATATGTATCAAACGAATATTGCGAGTGGTCTTGCTGTTGATTTTGGTTTATCGATGAATGAGCCACTAGCAGAAGTAGATGTGGATATTTATCACCACTGGTATTTATGTGATGATGATGTAACCTTTTATATTTCCTATCGCAATCGTGGCAATACCATTTTAAATGGACAGTTAGAGTTTACCTATGATCCGTTGATTACAGGTCATCAAGCTATTTCACCTATAACAAGTGAGTCTGGTACTACACTCATTTTTGACTTTGAGAATCTGATGCCAGGTCAAATGCAAATGAAGATGGTGAGTCTTCATACTCCTGATTTTACATTTATGGGCGAGTTAATGGATTTTTCTGTGTTGGTGAATGGATATGT
>JBDKJN010000015.1:0-12448 GCA_039796595.1 Bacteroidota bacterium | reverse complement strand
CCAAACGCAAAGGTCCCATTGGATGAGCCATGCCGAGTTTCATTACGGTATCAATTTCTTCAACCCCAGCAGTTCCTTCATAGAGGGTATAGATGGCCTCGTTGATCATGGGCATCAATATCTTGTTGGCAACAAAACCGGGCAAATCGTTCACTTCAACGGGGGTTTTACCAAGAGTGGTCGATAGCTCGATAACGGTTTTTGTGACTTCATCCGACGTGGAATAACCACGAATGACTTCAACCAATTTCATCACGGGCACTGGATTCATAAAGTGCATGCCGATAACCTGACTAGGGCGTTGGGTGGCTGCTGCGATGCGAGTGATAGAAATGGAGCTCGTATTGGAAGCGAGGATGCAATGTGCTGGAGCGAAACGATCCAAGTCGGCAAATATTTTGAGCTTTAGGTCAATGTTTTCTGTTGCCGCCTCTACCACAAGATCAGCAGTAGCACATGCGACTGCCATGTCAGTTGAAGTGGATAATAGCTGTAGAGTGCTGGCTTTGATTTCTTCAGTTATACTGCCTTTGGTGACTTGACGATCCAGGTTTTTGGTGATTACACCCAATGCTCTGTCAAGGTTTTCTTGTCGAATATCGACGAGGGTGGTGGCGAACCCGCTTTGTGCAAAAACGTGTGCAATTCCATTGCCCATTTGGCCAGCGCCGATGACTACTATTTGTTTCATGTTAAAAGATTTCACCCAGACTTGATTGGGCCGGGCGCAAAGCTAACAAAGTGGTTCGTAGACACCAAATGACTGTTTTCGACGTTCAACCCAAACCACGAGGGTAGATATCTAGCGGATTGTCACAGTTTTAGCCGTTTTGCTGCCAATTGTGAGGCAAAGCCCCAGCCGAAAACTGACACAATTGCCGAAATTGACCGGAAAACGGGCATGGCACTAAGATTGAAAGTCGGCGCTGCAAGAAAAATAACCATAGAAAAATTCAATACAATGAGCAAAGTAATTGGCATCGACTTGGGGACTACCAACAGCTGTGTAGCAGTGATGGAAGGAAATGAGCCCGTAGTGATTGCAAACAGCGAAGGAAAACGCACTACACCATCTGTGGTGGCGTTTGTAGAAGGTGGCGAGCGTAAAGTCGGTGATCCGGCAAAGCGTCAAGCGATTACCAATCCAACAAAGACGGTTTACTCTATTAAACGTTTTATGGGTTGTGGGTTCGACGAGAGTCAAAAAGAAGCTTCTCGTGTGCCTTATGGCGTGGTGAAAGGCGACGGTAACACTCCTCGTGTTAAAATCGATGACCGTTTATATACTGCCCAAGAGATTTCGGCCATGGTTCTTCAAAAAATGAAGAAAACAGCTGAAGATTATTTGGGTCATGAAGTGACAGAAGCCGTTATCACGGTTCCAGCATATTTTAATGACGCACAACGTCAGGCTACCAAAGAGGCAGGTGAGATTGCCGGTTTGACAGTGAAGCGTATCATCAACGAGCCTACTGCTGCGGCTTTGGCTTATGGATTGGACAAGAAAGCACACGATGTGAAGATCGCTGTATTCGACTGCGGTGGTGGTACACATGACGTTTCTGTCCTGGAATTGGGTGATGGCGTATTTGAAGTGTTGTCTACCGACGGTGATACGCACTTGGGTGGTGACGACTTCGACCAAGTGATTATTGACTGGTTGGTTCAGGAGTTCAAAAACGACAATGGCAGCCAATTGGATTTGTCAAAGGACCCAATGGCTTTGCAACGTTTGAAAGAGGCTGCAGAGAAAGCGAAAATCGAATTGTCAAGCAGCTCTACGACTGAAATCAACTTGCCTTACATCATGCCAGTGGATGGTATGCCAAAGCACTTGGTTAAGACGTTGACGAAAGCGAAATTTGAGCAATTGGCTGATTCATTGATTCAGCGTACAATTGAGCCTTGTGCAAGTGCATTAAAAAAGGCTGGACTTTCAGTGAATGATATCAATGAAGTTATCTTGGTAGGTGGTTCTACACGTATCCCAGCGATCCAAGAAGCTGTGAAGAAGTTCTTTGGTAAAGAGCCTTCTAAAGGTGTGAATCCTGATGAAGTGGTAGCAATTGGTGCTGCTATTCAAGGTGGTGTACTTACTGGAGAAGTAAAAGACGTTTTGTTGTTGGACGTAACTCCTCTTTCATTGGGTATCGAAACAATGGGTGGCGTGTTCACCAAGTTGATCGAATCAAATACAACTATTCCTACCAAGAAAAGTGAAACGTTTAGCACAGCTAGTGACAACCAACCTAGCGTTGAGATTCATGTATTGCAGGGTGAGCGCTCTATGGCTCGCGATAACCGCACCATAGGTAAATTCCATTTGGATGGATTGCCACCAGCGCCACGTGGTGTTCCACAAATTGAGGTAACATTTGATATCGATGCCAATGGTATCATCAGCGTGAGTGCAAAAGACAAGGCAACAGGAAAGGAGCAGAATATTCGTATTCAAGCGAGCTCTGGATTGAGCAAGGAAGAAATCGAAAAGATGAAACGCGAGGCTGAAATGAATGCCGATTCTGACCGTCGTGCAAAAGAAGAGGCCGATACCATCAACCAAGCTGATACATTGATTTTCCAAACGGAGAAGCAATTGAAAGAGTTTGGCGATAAGTTACCAGAAGATAAAAAGGCTGAAATCGAGAATGCTTTGAACGAATTGAAAAAGGCCCATGCTGAAAAGAGCGTAGATGCTTGTCAAGCGGCCATCGCAAAGTTGAATGAGGTATTCAGCGCTGCAGCAAGCGATATGTACAACGCACAACCTGGAGCTGATGCTCAACAAGGCGGCGCACAGAACAATGCAGCTGATGCAGAAGTCACTGATGTTGACTTTGAAGAAGTGAAGGACGATAAGAAATAATGCGACTTTCTGAATATTTAAAAATGAGTCTTTTGTTAAGAAAGACTCATTTTTTTTGATTGTGTTTTTTTAAACGACATATTTGCCCCTCAATTTTAATAATCAAAAACTATATTAACATGTTAAAGGAATTTAAAGAGTTTGCACTGAAAGGTAATCTTATCGATATGGCCATTGCATTTGTAATGGGTGGTGCATTTGGTAAAATTGTTTCCTCTTTTATCGATGGAATGATTATGCCATTGGTCGGCTTAATTCAGGGTAAGGACTTCTCGAATACTTACTTGGGATTAAATGAAAAATCTAAAGCTGCTCAGGCTGCTGGTGAATCCTTAGTGAAAGCTAAAGAAGCAGGACCAGTTATAGCTTATGGACAATTCCTGACTGTGGCGATCGAATTTTTGATAATTGCGTTTGTAATGTTCATGGTTGTTAAAGGAATGAACAAATTGAAGAAGGCTGAGCCGGCGCCAGCACCAGCAGGTCCTACGAACGAAGAAAAATTGTTGATGGAGATCCGCGATGCTTTGAAGAAATAATTGGTATCGGATACCGTAAAAATAAAAAAATCGCCTCATGGGCGATTTTTTTTTTGCTTTTGTGCCGCATCTGGCAAAGGAGATGAGTTACCCGTCAACCATTTTGATGGCCAGGTCGCAATAAATCATTCACTGTCTTAACAGGATTGAACGTACTAACCGGCACCTCCACAAATACGGTATTCCAGAGTGCCATAGATCCGTTCCAAAGACCAGGCAATTCAAGTGCTTTAACCACTTGTCCTTCCATGAATTTTTCTGAAACAAAGCCCGTGCTATGATCAATGTAGTCCTCTAGATTATAATTGGTGCCATCTGATTTTTTGATGGAGCAAACAATGTCTACGGGATTAAAATGAGTAGCGCCAGTTAGGATTTTAGTCTGTTGGATGTCGGATAAATCGACTTGTGATTTTTCGACGATTTGTTTGCTGATATGCCCATCAGCCATTTTCACCCAAAAAGGACCGCCTCCCGGTTCTCCTTCATTGCGTACCATTCCGCAAACACGTAAAGGTCTATCCAAACGCAACTTGGCGTATTGAATGAGACCAGCGCGATCCATACCTAATGGCAAACCGGGTTGAAACCATTGTTGAATGAACTCTAATGCATTTTCGAGTGCTACCATTGAGTCTGAATTTAATGCAACCAAATGGCGTTGAACCTCTTGTTTGAGATGAAGTAGAAGTCCAGAAATGATTTTCTTATAAAAATCACTGTCTTTGCGGTGTACGGCGTGGCAAACGTTATCAATGTTTTTGATGAAGATAATGTCGGCGTCCAACTGTTGTAAGTTGTGTACCAGGGCGCCATGGCCTGCTGGTCTAAAGATCAATTCACCTTGTGCATTGCGAAGTGGTGAGTTGTCTTTTTTTAAAGCTAAGGTGTCTGTTTCCTCGGCCTGTACACTAAACTTGATACTGAAATCTTCATAAGGCATTTCTTCGGTTTTCTTTTCTAGAAAACGCTGAACAAGCTCCAGATTTTGTGGCGCTATGGTAAAATGTAATTTACTTTTTCCATCTGCTTGACGACCATAAGCAATCGCTTCATGCAGATGTTCTTCAAATGCGGTGCGCATTCCGTTTTCATAGCTGTGAAAGAGAACCATGCCTTTGAGCTGTGAATCGTAATGCAAGCCTTCAGGTTTTAAGATACTATCGAAGATGACGCCCCATGCGTTGTTGGAAATACACTCATCGAGTGAAAGTCCACGGTCTTGCATGTTTTTACGCAATTCTTCTATGAAAGGAAACCGTTCGAATTGAATGATGAATTCTTCGGTCAGATCACTGATTTGTTCGGGTTTGTAATCGTAAAGATGTTTAAACATACGACTCGCCGCTCCGGAAGCTGGAACAAATTTTAGTAGATTGAGAAGCTGTCCTTCATTCTCGAATTTTTCTTTATAGGTATGACATTCTGTAGGAGTTAGAATGACGATGCCATCTCCTGGAACGCATGGCTTCTCGAGTCGAATAGGGTGTGTCTGATGGATGAATCGATCAAGTTGCAACAGGAGGTTATCAAGGGTGATACCTTTCTGTTCCAGTTGGGCCATGTCTTGTGGGTTAAATTCCATAGCTTATTTTTTAGGGAAGCGCATGCGATAGTTAACATCTACCGATCCTTTGGTGATGTCGGAAAGTTTGCCTCTTAATAAAGTTTTTTTAAATGGACTCAAATGATCAGTCATAAGTATACCTTCGATATGATCATATTCATGTTGAACCACTCGAGCGGCAAATCCGTCTAGTTCTTCTTCATAAAGATCCCAATTCTCGTCGTAGTATTCGATTTTTAAATTGCTTTTGCGAAATACTTCTTCTCGAACGCCCGGGATGGATAAACAACCTTCCTCAAATCCCCATTCTTCGCCGCTCTCTTCGAAAATAACAGGATTAATGAAAACGCGTTTAAAATCTTCGCAACTGGGATCGCCATCTTCGCCTTCCGCAAATGGTGAGGCATCTATTACGAACAGCCGAATGGATTTGCCGATTTGGGGAGCGGCTAAACCAACACCATGTGCATGATACATGGTTTCAAACATATTTTCAATGAGTTTATCCAACTCGGGATAATCTTCTGAAATGTCTTCTGCTTTTTTCTTGAGCACCTTGTCTCCGTAAGCAACGATAGGTAAAATCATGGCTCAAAGGTAGTCATTTTGCAGGAATTAGAATGCGGCATACGCAATGAAAGGTATGGTGCACTTCCGTTTTGAAAACAAAATTGACTTCGTAGTATTAAATTCGCTGGAATAAGGTAGTACCTTCACTCAAACTTTAGTCAGATGCGAACTTTTTTGAAGCAACCGGTCTTGGTTTATGTGTTTTGTGCATTGTTTGCCATTGCAATCCATGCCTCTGAAGCAAATGCGCAGTCATCATCTCTGGATTGGGAGTTAATGGCTAAAACCACCTATCGAGCAACTTATTTTGAAGTTAACGACAATTATTATTGGGAACCGGATTTTCCTTTAGAACTGCAGCTATACAATGGCAGGGAGGTCCGGATATCAGGTCATTTGGACTCAACTCTTGTTGAAGGAGAGGTTTTCCTTGTTGCACCAAATATGAAAAATTATTTTGTGGATGAGATGCGGCCACATCAATTGATTCGCGTTACGGGCGTGAAATTGCACCGTATTTCTGATCAATTGGTAGAGGCATGTGGCATTTTGGAATTGAATAACAGGGATATTTATCGCAGCAATTTCATATTACATGATAAAACGTGTGTGGATCTTCCGCCTTGGATAGTTCTAATGCGGAGTGAACAAGCTTCCGCCAAGTCCATTCAATCAGCCTATGAGAATTATCATAAAGAACACCCATATAAGAAAACACGTTATACGCAGGAGTACAAACGTTGGATTGTTCAGCACAGAGGACAACTTAATGCTGACGGATATGTTACGAATGAACGCACTGTTACAAATCGTTCAGGCAGTCGCGGTGGAGGTGTTATATGGACCTATGCCGGTCCCGAAGTGCATTATGTTGACGATGGTACTTTGACGCCTGGTTTTCGCCATTCCAATGTTTACTGCCATGATAGAAGCATGACGAATGCGAACGTTTTGTATTGCGGTACGGAGAGTGGAGGTGCTTACAAGTCGATAGATGGTGGGCAGTATTGGGCACACGTAACTAAGGACTTGATCATCGGTAGTGTTCAAAGCATTCGCATTCACCCCAATAACAATGATATTGTAATCATGAGTGCAGCAAATGATTTGTGGCGCACGATGGATGGCGGAGCCAACTGGTCAGTGATTGGTCAAGCGTCGTTTGTAAATCAAAATATCCGTGCTTCAGATATTGCTTTTTCGCCGGACAATCCGAACATTGTTTATGCCGCAACCAATTTGGGTTTTTATCGCAGCGAAGATGGCGGCGACAATTGGACTGAAGTACTAACTCAGGAATGCAATACTTTGGCTATTAAGCCGAATGATCCTTCGGTTGTATATACGATTCAACAAGTTGATGCATCAAGTTCTTTGTTTTATAAATCTGTCGACTATGGGGTAACATGGACAAGCTTTGAAAACGGTTGGTTTGAAAATGGTGTAGGGGTGTTGCCAGAGGGAGGAAGATTAGCGGTGACCGCTGCGGACCCAGAGCGCATATATGCTTTGCTTGTGGGGTATCAAACGGACAATGCAAGTGTTGTGACCAATGGATGGATTGGATGCTGGGTGAGTTATGATGGCGGTGAGAACTGGGTTTTTCCTCATGGTTTGATCGGAACACCCTACACAGATGATCACCCGAATCTCATGAATTTTAGTGGTGATGACGGTGATTACACCCAAATCAATTACAATACGACTATGATCGTTTCTCAAATCGATCCTGATAAGGTGCTGATTGGAGGACTCAATTTATGGAAGTCAACGGATGCTTGTGCAACGTATGAAGGTGTTGGCGGTTATGTTGGTGGCATTGATTATTTTCATGTGGATCAGCAGGAATATCGCATTTACCTCAATGGCGATGGAACGGAAGAAATATGGTTTAGCAATGATGGAGGAATAGGCCATAGCAGTGATTTTATGGAGAACCATGAGAATTTGAATCGCGGCTTGCAGGCGGTGAATTTGTGGGGTTATGATCAGGGGTGGAATGAAGATATGATGGTCGGGGGGCGTTATCACAATGGTAATATGGGATACCATGAGTTGTATCCTGCCGGCGAGTTTTTGGCTTTAGGTGGTGGTGAGAGCGCTACGGGATATGTGAATTATACGGATGAAAACAAAACGTTTCATTCGGATATCGGTGGTTATTTCTTACCCGATGTCATGACTGATGAGCCGGTGTCATTTTCTACGTCTATGTACCCCAATGAGAGTTATTGGAACAATAGCAGTTCACGCATTATGTTTGACAATGCACATTTTAATACAGCGTGGTTAGGCAAGGACAATGCAATTTATCGATCGCTGGATGGCGGAGCAAGCTTTGATCTGGTGTATGCTTTTTCTAATAATACGGATAATGAGGTCTTATGGATAGAACAATGTTATACGTCGCCTGAGGTGATGTACATCCATTTTGTCACAGGCAATCAATCGCACATTTATCGCACAGAGAACGGCGGTGTGACATGGGGTGAAATTGATATTCCACAATCGTTGCGTGAGATGGTCTTCGCTGTTGGGGCCGAGAACCCTGACGAGTTATGGGTAGCATATTATTATGGAACAAATGGAGCAAAAATTTATCATTCTACTGATGCAGGATCCAATTGGGAAAACATAACGAGCCCTGCATTAAATGGCGAAGAAATTTGGGCCATTTCACATCAATATGGAACAAATGGTGGAGTGTATATCGCTACGAAAAATGGTGGAGCTTACTATCGTAACGAAAACATGGATGATTGGACATTATACGCTTCGGGACTTCCGGCGAGCAGCGAGCCTCTTCGTTTGGTGCCTTTCTACAAAGGAGAGAAAATTCGATTGGCAACTTGGAATCTGGGTGTATGGGAGGCGCCGCTTTATGAAGCTTCATCAGTTATTGCTGATTTTGCATCAGCGACGGGTTCATATCAATGTCCGGGTACTTCTATTCATTTCGTAAATCACAGTGTGGTGCCTGCGGGGGCCACCTACAGTTGGCAGTTTCCTGGCGCAACACCAGTAACCTCTAACGAAGAGAATCCTACTGTAGTTTACAACAGTGAAGGCATATTCGATGTAACGCTAACGGTAACATTTAATGGGATAAATTATGTCAAAACTAAAACGAATTATATCTCACAAATCAATCCAACAGGAGAACCAATCGTGGAGGATTTTGAAGGTGGAGGATTTCCTGCGCTTTGGGCCGCCGAACATTCAACTGGTGGCAATGGATATTGGCAAGTCAATGACGAGGCAAGCGGTTATGGCAACGGATCGTACACAATGATGTTTGATAATTGGTATTTTAACGCGGAAGGTGGCCGTGATGAAATCGTACTGCCTCGTATTGGCTTTTCGAATTTGGCCAACGGAGGTATTTTCTTTGATGTTGCCTATGCACGATATAACTCGACCTACAGCGATACTTTGGCTGTTTTGGTAAGTTTGGATTGCGGGGAGAGCTGGCAAGAGGTTTTTGTAAAGGGGGGAACGGAACTATCCACTGCTGCAGATCAAAGTTCTTCTCCATTTGTGCCAACAGAGACACAATGGCGATCTGAAGAAATACTTTTAAGTCAATTTTTTCCAAATGCAACAAATGCAGAAGTTTTGGTTGCATTCCAAAATCGAGGATATTATGGACAATGGTTGTATGTGGATAATATCAATGTGCAGGAGGCAATGCCAGTCTTAGAACCAAATGATCATTCGGTCACGATTTTGATTTATCCAAATCCTGCAACATCTTTTGTTCATTTTGATATTCCTGCGGTAAAGGAATCTACGAATGTGGTGATCTATGATGCTGTTGGCCGCGAGGTTGCTCAATTTGCTGTACAATCGGGAGCGCGCTTGGTAAAAACCATAGCTGTGGATCAGTGGGCGGCAGGTATTTATTTTGCTCGTCTGATCGGAGATCCAAAATCGGAGGGCGTTAGATTTGAAATAAAATAAAGCGGCATTATAAAAATGGCCGACTCATTCGAGTCGGCCATTTTTATTTCTAGCGATGTTGAATTAAAAGGTTTTGGCGCAATTGTGAAGCTTTTGTGTTGGCTTCAATAGTGTAAAGCCCTTCAGGGAGGTCAGGAAGATCTATGAATTGGATGTCAATCAAGGCATCTTTTTGGTAAACTATTCGGCCTGACATATCGAAGATTCGGATGCTTTGAACAGGTAATTCAGCATTGAACTGGATCTGTCGATCGGCTGGATTGGGAAAGATCTGAATTTCTGAAGTAGATGATTCTGTTATTGAATTATCAATATCGAATAGCGTATTGATGGCCGTGTTGGTAATGATCGGATCGTTATAATCGAAGAAGATCGCAGCGTCATTTCCAATAGTTGTAAGTAGTGGAAGTCCGTTGCTGATTTTAATACGGAATTGTACGAATCCTTTGCTTCCAGGCTCATCGCTTGTGCTATCTGGGAGGTAAATGTCATTGAAGTGCCAGATGATCATATTGTCTACAATGCTCGTGGTGCAGTTATGGGAGGTAGACAACATTTCGAAGGTACTGAGGTCGAGTGTAGTTTCTATTTCATCTTCGATGCGGACATTTATCGCAGGAGCGTTTCCTGTGTTTTGGAAATTAATAGTGTATGTCAACCATTCTGAGTCAGGTGCGATGTTGCCGTTGGGACCATCACCTCGCGGCTCCACTAATTTGTTGTTCGGATCGTATGATGTTGCTACAATGAATGTGCATGAGGCTGAGTTGTCGGAGTTATCAATGTCGTTAGGAACAACAAATGACAGCGTACCATGCTCGAATGAACCCAGAGGCACTGTTGCTGAAATACTCAGGACAAAAATGGCTTGAATGTATTGGAACGGCAGAAGGGTTACTGTTGCAGTAAAAACGTGGTCATTATCACTATTTGTGCCTGGTATTGACACCGCTGCAATAGTTGCGTTAGGGCCTATTGTGAAAGTCATGGTTTCTGTAATGGTTTGGTCGCTATTGTTGAAGAGGTATGCGTACGCTGTGCTACCATTGGCGGCACTGATATTCCCAAATCCTGAAAGACTTACACTGACGTCAGGTTGACCTAAGGTGAAGTTGGTGCCAAAGTCCAACGTGCCAGAGATATTTGACCATGAAGCACCATAGGTGGTAGCCCCTGGGTAAAAAGGAGCATTAGGAGCAACACTATAAATTGGAGTTATGGTATAAGGCATAGTCGATACTGGTAATGTGACACAATATTCGCCGTTTGCATCAGTGACAATCGTTTGAATTAAAACTTGGTTTTGATGGATTTCAATTGTTTCAAACGGTAAACCTGCTTCACCCTGATCGAACCAGTTGTTATCCACACTATCATAAAACATTGTTCCGCAGATACTGAACGTTTCGTTGAGAGGATCAATGGTGTGTGTCACGGATGATAAACAGCCTGTAATTGAATTTGAAATCGTCAGGGTGAGGTCAGCGGGCCAAGAGGTTATCACCTGGTAATTCAACGATTCATCTGTCGATAAGATGCTATTGTTTACACTCCATTCAACTTCGTTGTAATAGCCCAGCGAATTATTGATAGTTTGTATATGACCGCTAGTTGCAGCGAAATATTCATATTGCGCGGTGCAACTTTGATCGATACTATCCACAACTATGGTGATGCAAGCTTCCGCGGGGCAAGAGTCTTCATAAAATGCTTCAGATGTAAAACAGGCCTCATACGTTCCGATGGCGGTATAGGCATGGTTGATGGTTGGTACCATTTCAAAAGTTGACGTGGTAGTTGTGCCGTCTCCGAAATCAATTTGGTAATAGGGGTACGTTGTAAGATTATTTCCATTGAAGAGTTCTGCTTCGAATGTGACAACATTGTTCACGATGGTTGCATCTAAATTCAGAACACAGTCAATGGCTGGATTGTCGATGGCAAATTGTTCGAACTCATTCGTACAAAAGGTATTTGACCAGGTGCTGGCAGTAACCCACAGCCCGGCATATGAGCTGCCCTCAAAATCGATGGTGATCTGATTTGATGAGTTGTTCGTATTTTCGACGGGGAAGCCTGGCCAACATTGAAAGCTCCACACTGTATTTGCATCCATTGAAGGTGTGGAAAATGTCAATGTCGCTGTGCCATCGGGATTGTAGGTTACATCATCAAGGGATATGTCGTCTGGTATGCATACAATCTCTATACTGTAGCAACTGGTAGAGGTGCAATCAACTTCTTCTGGAGTATTCGGATCGTCGAGCGCTTGCGTTATACATAAAGTATAGGCACCTGGCTGAAAGTAAGTGTATGGCACAAGGTCTGTACTCGTCATAGTTAAAGAACTACCATCGCCGAAGTCATATTGTAACTCTACCAAAACCAGTCCTCCGAGGTCTTGGGCTGTGTAATATGGATAGATAGTATTATTGTCCAATGCTATATTGAACAACGGGTTTATTTCGCATTGCGCGAATGCATACATATTGAGCAGGGTCAATATTAGCGTTGCTGTAATTTTATTTCTCATGGTGTTAGTGGGTTTACAATATATGTCTATATTTTAATAAGAAAGGTTGCCAAAGCAACCTTTTCGTTTGACCTAAGTCTTCCCACCTTTTCTGATAATAAAACGATGAATTATCTATTGTTTATTGATGTCTAATTCTACTTGCGGATCCCAATAATGTGTTCTAAAATTTACAACTTGATCGTTTTTGATTTGAATGCCTTCTTGCAACAATTTTTCTTCCATCATTGTGGGTGTCGAAAAGTGCGCTTTGCCTGATAACATACCAAGTCGATTGACAACTCGATGTGCGGGTATAGTTGGGTCGTCGTGAGCTGCATTCATTGCCCAACCCACCATGCGCGAACTCAATCCACTGCCAAGATATTTGGCTATCGACCCATAGTTTGTGACACGACCTTCTGGAATGAGAC
>JBDKJN010000014.1:0-5986 GCA_039796595.1 Bacteroidota bacterium | reverse complement strand
AAACCATTGGCATGAGTTCCTGTCACATCTGAAAACGTGCCACCACTGTTCTGAAAATAAATACGTGATTTGTTGGTAGCATCTGACGTATTCACTATGTGGTCCAATCGACCGTCGTTGTTGAAATCGGCCCAACAGACACCTGCCTCTTTTGCCCCCGATGTATTCAAACCTAAAGTCACTGCCTGATTAGAAAAACTTTGAGCCATCAATGTAACTGACATCATAGCAAATGACAGGATTAATGCACCGACGGTGAAAATCCGACCTATTGAATTGATACAGTTCGTTAGTTTAGAACCCTTTTGCATTGTACAGATCATTTTGAAATTCATTAGTTAAGGCTGAATCTTGGGTTGATTTCAACCGATTTATCACCAAGCAAAACAAAGGCGCTCTTGTGTTGTATTATTAAGGCCGAATGTTTCTTGATAACACTTCCCTGTTTATATTAACACTCTATAAAATTTTAGTTTTTTTATGCAAGAACAAACAGCACCTTTGACCCTTCAAGAAATACAATCTATCGTTGACAAATGGATTAAGTCAACAGGCGTTCGCTACTTCAACGAACTCACTAACATGGCCATTCTCACCGAAGAAGTAGGTGAAGTCGCACGAATTATTGCGCGTAGATATGGTGAACAAAGTGAGAAGCCTTCGGATCAAGATAAAGTCTTGGCCGACGAACTTGCTGATGTCCTTTGGGTGGTGATTTGTTTGGCCAACCAGACAGGTGTGGATCTCCATCAGGCCTTCTTAAATAACCTCAACAAAAAGAACACTAGGGACAGCGATCGACACCTGAACAATAACAAATTGAATAACAAATAATTAACTCCATATTCCCCAAGTAGAATTTCGCAAATTGGGGGAAAAATTGTGGTATTTTTGTAATACCCTAGAGGGTGCAACCTCAATCACTCTTTATGCGTATATCGTCATGTACAATATTGGATATATCATGATTTTTAATCTATTGACTGCAAGATGGAAAATGACCGTCTTGTTTTTTGTTTTGGTATTTTTCGGAAACTCCATTCAAACGAATGCTCAAAATGCTCCTGTTACAGGAGATGACGAAAATTTCACCTATCAGGACAATGCCGTTACAGGCAATGTTTACGACAATGACTATGACTTGGATGGTGATGAACTGACCTACTCTATTGTCAGTGGCACTCCGGATGGTACCTGGAACCTTCAACCCAACGGCGACTATACCTACATACCCAATCAATATGTAACCGGTGTTGAATACCTTATTTACCAAGCATGTGATGAAGACGGTATGTGCACTACAGGTACGCTAACCATGTATGTGATCTTCCTAAACGACGCACCTCAAGCCAATAACGATAGTTTCAATGCTGAAATCAACAGCACTCGTACATTTAATCTTCGGTTGAATGATTTTGAACCCGATCAGGAAATTATGTTATTCTACCTGGTGGTTCCACCGGCGAACGGCACAGCATCTATCAACGTATCGACTGGTGTAGTCACATATACTCCTAATAATGGATATACCGGCCCAGATAATTTCACTTATCAGGCCTGTGACCCCTGCAATGTCTGTGACCAAGCTTCGGTATCCATATCGGTACTTCCCGAAAATGCATCTCCCGTTTTCTCACAAGTTATTCTAAACGCAACTGAAGACACCCAGCTAACGGGTAGTTTTTCAAGTTACGCTTCGGATGCTGACAACGACAACCTAACGTATGGACTTATTACAAACTCACAACAAGGTAGTGTTTCTGTTTTGGGCAATGGCAATTTCACTTTTACACCCCAGGCAAATTTTTCTGGATTAACAAGCTGCCTCATTCAAGTCTGTGATATCGTTGGACAATGCGCTACTACAGTTGTTCAAATTAACGTGGCAGCCGTGAATGACGCTCCAACCGCTCAGAACGATTCTGCTACAGGTAGCGAAGACAATGATTTATCTGGCACTGTTTCCAGCAACGACGCGGATATCGACTCCAATCCACTTACATATAGTATGCTCTCGGGACCAACAGCAGGCTCTGTTGAAATGGAGGCTGATGGTTCATTCGTTTTCTTCGCTCCTGAAAATGAAAGCGGTTTTTATTCATTCACTTACCAAGTTTGTGACAGCCAAAACGCTTGTGCAAGTGCCACCGTCAATATTTCTATTCAACCAGTGAATGATGCCCCGACCGCTGTCGCTGATTATTTCATCACCACAGAAGACAATGTTTTAACTGGAACTGTAGCCAACGACACCGATATCGATTCACCAACTCTCACCTATACCTATGCGGGTGGATTGGAAAATGGAAGTATCGAAATGAGCTCAGATGGCTCTTTCAATTATTATCCTAATGAGAACTGGTTTGGCATTGAAATGGCCACATATTCTGTGTGCGACAACCAAAATGCCTGTTCTATTGGAACATTCCAAATTACAGTTAATTACCTCAATGACGCTCCAATAGTCAATAATGAGACATTCACCATTGATGAAGAAGAGCTGTTGACCGGTGACCTCAGTACAAATGATGATTCTCAAGGTGAGGGTAGTCTGACATATACGCTGAGTTCTATCGTCGAAAACGTTGAAGTATCCATTCAGCCTGAAGGAACATTCTCCATTCTCCCAAATCCAGATTGGTTTGGCACTACAGTAATTAACTACAGCGGCTGTAACACCAATAACGCATGTGATGGAGGAAGCATAACAATTACTGTACTACCAGTAAATGATGCCCCGGTATGTTCCAATATATCAATTGAGTTAAATGAAGACAGTGAATTATTCAGCAACTTGAATCTTGTAGATGATGTCGATGACGATGAGTTGAGCATGATGCTTATACAAGGATCAAACGGTACTGTGTCTTACAGTGGAAATAACAACTTCATGTATTCTCCAGCGCCTCATTATTTTGGTGAAGATATGTTTCAGGTGAATTATTGTGACGCTGAAAATCTATGTTGCACCGCAACAGTTAGTGTTACTATTGAATCGATTAATGACACACCAATAACGTCTGATGGCTCATCGAATGTTGACGAAGACAATACACTCGAAGGCACTCTTCCAATAGCAAACGACATCGAAAATCAAACTTTGAACTATGATTTGGTTACTGCGCCAATGAATGGTGAGATCGATATAAACAGCGACGGAACTTTCACTTATGTCCCTGACCTAAACTATTATGGTGTTGATGCTTTTACATTTAGAGTTTGCGACACAGATGATGCCTGCGACGCAGCAGTGATGACCATCACTATTGATTCCGTTAATGATTTGCCCATTGTACAAAACGAATCTAATGTTTGTCCAATCGATATTACCATTCAAGGCTCAGTAGCAAATAACGATAGCGACACCGAATCAAATGATTTGAGTTATAACATCGCAAGCATTGATGGTGGAGGATCTATCGTTTTAGAAAATAACGGCGAATACACCTTCATTCCTGCCGAACTAGGATTCACAACAATTACCTATCAAGCATGTGACGAAGATGGCGGTTGTGTCAATGGTACATTAACTATTGAGACTATCTTGACTAACACTGCACCTCTGGCAAACACCGGCAATTACCAAGCTTTTGAAGATGTCGAATTCAATGTAAACATCTCTGAACTAGTTGCAGACGGCGAGGGAGGTGATTTCTCCTTCAGCTTGATCAACACAAGTGATCTGGCAACTATTGCACTGAGTGAAACAGGTTTGCTTACTGTGTTAGGCGACCAAAACTACTCCGGCAGTGTATCGTGTTCATATCAAGTTTGTGACAACGGAAATTTATGTGCAATTGGAGAAATATTTATTGCAATTCAACCCGTTAATGATGCACCAACAGCCTCAGCTCTTGAATTTGTGATGTACCAAGATCACGTAGCTACTGTATCTCTGAACGCTAACATTAATGATGATAGCAATGGGCCATTTACGTTTGAGTTAATTGAAACAAATTTCAACGGAGAAATCGAATTCGAAAGTGACGGCACAATCACATTGACTCCAGCACCATACATTATTGGTTACTTCGATATCGTTTACACTGTTTGCGATGAACTTGGTCTCTGTGATGAAGTGACAAGTCAGGTCTTTGTTCTATGGTTCAACGACGCACCAGAAGTGGAAGATGCCGCATTCAGCACGAATGAGGAACAAGATTACACAGGCACACTCGCGGACTATGTCTACGAACCTGATCTTGAAGATTTGTCGTATGCCATTCTGATGGAGCCTATGTATGGCACATTGCAAATACTGAGCGATGGCACATTTACATATTCACCTGACGCAGAATTTAGCGGCTTTGACCAATTCACGTATATGGCATGTGACGAAAGCGCCACTTGTACCTCGGGCACTATGGATATTGAAGTTGTTTTCATGAACGATCTGCCGGTAGCGATTGATGATTTCTTCATGGTATTGGAGGACGGTGACATTGAAGGCACTGTTGCTGATAACGACATCGAACTCGATGATGAGACTGACTCTTACTCAGTATATACAGCACCTGAACACGGTACACTAACTCTCGAAGCCAATGGAACTTTTACATATACTCCATTTGCTAATTACTATGGCACCGACGAAGCATGGATTATGATGTGTGACCCTTGTGGCGCTTGTGACATCAGTACACTAAGTTTCGAAGTTACTTTCCTTAACGACATGCCTGTGGTGGAAGATGAGTCTATTCTTGTCTATCAGAACACAAGTTATAGCGGATCAGTTGCTACAAATGATTATGAACTTGATATCGAAGACCTCACGTATTTCATTGTGGATGACAACACGGGAGGAATCTTTAATTTAGAAGATGATGGATCGTATTTCTTTATCCCTGGTGATGATGCAATTGGAATATTCACGTTAGAATACATGGCTTGTGATCCTTGTGGGGCCTGCTCTTTCGGTACATTAACAATAGAAGTCATTCCTTTTGAAGGTGGCAACACGGCACCTACCGCTAGTGACTTCGAAATGCAATCCTGCGTAAACTCAACAGTGACCATTGATATATCGCCTTATATTTTCGACATGCAGCAACCCGACAGCGAGCTTAGCATAGATCTCGTGCAACCACAATACGGATTTGCTTCTGTGAATGGAACAGAACTCACCTATCAAGCCAGTGATATTTATGTTGGCCTAATCACGATGGAATATGAAGTGTGTGATTCTGGAGATCCCTCATTATGCACTACCGCTTCTATAGAGATTTCGGTATTTCCAAATGACACACCGTCACTCACCGATTTATATGTTGAAAACGTGCTTTGCTATGGTGCTTCAGATGGATACATTGAAATCTTAGGTACAGAAGCCCTGGGCAACGTTAGCATCGAATGGGAAAATGGTAGCAACGAAATGAACCAATACAACTTGCAAGCTGGTATGTACAACTTTGTTTTGACCTCTGATGCTATTTGTAGTGTACCAGGCAACTATCAAATTACTGTAGGTGGCCCAAGCTCGGGAATTCAAGTGGATGCCACGATAACAGGAATAAGTGACAATGGATCGGGAGAGATCGAGTTGATCATTTCTGGAGGAACAGAACCTTATGATGTCAGTTGGTCAGGAGCCTCAGGCACTAACAATGGCAATGGACTTATAGACATAACTACGGTTGGAACCTATTACGTTTCCATTGAAGATGCCATTGGATGTTCGTTTGACACCAGCTTTACAGTTTCCGGCATAGATGAATTTGGTGACGACATAGCTATTCGTGTCTGGCCAAATCCAACTAGCGGAATTTTGAATATCTCTGCAATTGGATTATCAGGCAATGGAACTCAAATTCAAGTGATCAATTCATTAGGACAAGTTATAACCGAACAATCATTCGGTAGCTGGTCTTCCAATACGATCGCCAAATTTGATCTCAATGAACTGGCCTCTGGACTTTACCAAATCCGTTTCGTCTCAAATGAAAAGAGCACTATATATTCTTTCATTAAAGAATAATCGAAATATTTC
>JBDKJN010000013.1:0-3124 GCA_039796595.1 Bacteroidota bacterium | reverse complement strand
TCAGTGCCATGAGCGAACAGATTTTTGAACATGGTGGTACTATTGATAAATTTATGGGCGATGGCATAATGGCCATTTTTGGAGCACCGCTGACACAATTGGATCATGCGAGTCGCGCGTGTGATGCGGCTTTAAATATGCGAAGGGGACTCATGGAGTTTAATAAAAAATTGAATTTATCCGAGAGCGAGGCTTTTCAAATGGGTATTGGACTAAGTACAGGTCCAATGACAGTGGGCAATATTGGTTCAAAGCGTAAATTTGATTATACAGTAATTGGGGATAGTGTAAACTTGGGAGCACGGCTTGAAAGCTTAACCAAATATTTAGGTGTCGATGTTCTGGTGACGCAATCCACAGTTGACTTGGTAGAAGCCAACAAATTTGTTTTTCGTGAATTGTTTCCTGTTCAGGTAAAGGGCAAGGAACGTCCTGTTTTAATCTATCATTTGATGGATTATGATAATAATGCATTCGATCAAAATGAAGCCTTAGCTATTTGGAATAAAGCACGTTCTTTGTACTTCTCTCATGAATGGCGTGAATGTTTGTCCCAATTGGATGCGTTGCGCTTGCACTGGCCTAAGGATGTCGCATCAGATATCATGACACAATGGTGCAATGAAGCATTGGAAAATGGAGTAGCTGCTGAGGTTTGGGTGCTTGATCAAAAGTAAGTTGGATATCAAATCGTTATATGATGCTTATGGACGCCGGATTTATAATCTGGTGTATTACCATATTCAATCGCATGAAGAGGCGGAGGAAATTGTACAAGATGTCTTTTTAGCGGCGCATCAGCAACGGGAAAAATTTCGAGGTGAAGCACAATGGGGTACGTATTTATATCGAATAGCGATCAATAAATCGATCGATCGTCTCCGTAGCAAAAAACGAAAAAACAATTGGTTGAAGTGGGTTCCTTGGTCGGACGGCGTTTCTAAAGCAATACCTGCCGAAGAGGAAACAGAAGATCCGCATTTGCATGCATTGCTTCAAGCCATACAGCAGTTGCCTGAGCAGCAACGAACGGCATTGGTTTTAATGAAAATAGATCAAAAATCTCAGAAGGAAACGGCTGAGATTATGGGTATTTCGCCAAAGGCAGTTGAATCTTTGGTGCAGAGAGCAAAAGAAAAATTGAAGAATTTTATACAACGTTTCGAGGGATTGGAGTAATCCTGTCGACTAAACAATACGATGGACAATATGAAAAGAAAATTGCCCCAATTTGAGCCGAACCCGTATTTGTGGACGCGCATTGAAGGTCGGATGATGCGATTGGCAAATGATACGATTCATCCTATCTTAGGTTGGTCGCTAACCGCGGTAGTTGCAGGTATGCTGCTACTTAGTATTTCAAGGCCGACGATAAATCAGGAACAAGACATTGATCCTTATCCATCACACAATATTTTGTATTATGAATAAAACGAGAGTCCTCTGGTCATTACTTATCGTATGCTTGTTATCGAATGTTTTTCTCCTGTGGAGGAGTTTTGGCGGGCATCCGCATCATGGACGTCACAAACAGGAGCCCAAGCACCATATCATCGAAGTGCTCCAACTGGATGAGAGTCAGCGAAAGGAGTTTGAAAAATTGATTCAAGAGCATCGTGGAAAGGTTGAGTCTCTGGAACAGGAACTTGTGCAAGTTCGTACCGGTATGTATGCTCTTTTAGCGGATAGTGCTCAAGCCAACGCACAACAAATATTGGCGGTGACTCACATACAATCTCAAATGGAACAGGTCCATTTTGCCCATTTTAAAGCCATTCGAGCACTTTGTAAGCCTGATCAATTGGAGCGTTTCGATAAGTTAACCTCTGAATTCCCAAACTTGTTTTCCCCACGTGGTCGCCATTGATGAGAGCCTATTTATTTGTTGTCTTGTTATTTGGTTTTTCTGCTACGATGCGAGCGGATAGTTTGCATTTTGTTTTTCGACCTTTGGTGAATGGTGCTCCATTGCTTTTGAATCAACCCATGAGGTTGAATGAAATGTCCGTGGAATGGCAGACTATTAGATTATATGTTGGGGGATTCTCAACTTCAAACGATGCATTGGAAACCTACTATCTGCTCGGTACTGGAGACGAAGTCAATCACTTTGACATTAAGCTGCCATTAAAGGTTCGTCAAGGGGACCATGTAAATTATTGTGTTGGTGTGGACAGTACAACGCAAGTTGCAGGTGCTATGCGCGGCGATCTGGATCCACAACATGGCATGTATTGGGCTTGGCAGAGCGGTTACATTTCGATTAAACTTGAGGGCAAGTCTACAACCGCTGACGGAAAAGTGCAAAATTTTGTGTATCATCTGGGTGGCTATCGCGAGGGTGTTTGTGCGCATGAATTATTTGGTGTAGTTGATGAGAATGATCAGATTGTTTTCGCTCCCGATTTGGGCCAGTGGTTCGCGGATATCTATCACGAAAACGTGTTGCATCTCATGTCTCCTGGGCCAGTTGGATTGAAGTGGTTTGTTCAGTTATTCATTACAAGACCATGAAGAAGAGTATTTGCATACTCATGCTTGCATTTGTTTTGGTGGCATTCGTGCGGCTTGAATACCGTGCGAAAGAGTTTCCAAGCTACTTCCCTCAACCGAAATTTGAAATTCCTGCCAGCGCAATAGAACAACAGCGTGCAGAACTTGGAAGGATGTTGTTTTATGACCCGATATTATCTCGCGATAGTACTATTTCTTGCGCTTCTTGCCATTCGCCATACCATGCTTTCGCTCACACCGATCACGCGTTGAGTCATGGTATCGCTGACAGCATTGGTCGACGCAATGCGCCGGCATTATTTAATCTTGCATGGCAGAAGCATTTTATGTGGGATGGCGCGATTGGTCATCTCGATATGCAAGCTGTGACCCCCATTACACATCCCGATGAAATGGGGGAGACGATGGCTGGTGTAATCAAAAAGTTGCAAAACTCACCAATCTATCAAAAGGCTTTGGCTGTTTGTTGGCCTGGAGAAAAGTGGGAGAGTTTTCATGTGCTAAAGTCCATGAGTTTATTTCAAGCGCAATTGATCAGCAGTACTTCTCGGTATGACGCCATGCGTGCTGGCGATGTGGTGTTTAGCGAGATGGAAAAAAAGGGGTATCA
>JBDKJN010000012.1:0-7251 GCA_039796595.1 Bacteroidota bacterium | reverse complement strand
CGTGTGATGACGAATTATTGAAGCTTTCTCTTCATCTTTACGTAACACAAAACAAATGACTTGAACCGCCTCAATGAGGTGTAATCATAAAGGTCTCCAGCGGGTGAAGGAAGTAACCATGCTGTGAAGCGAGTGCAACAAAAGCGTCCTCCGGGGCGCTTTTGACGTTACGGCACATACATACTCCCTCTTTAACGCTGTATTCGTGAAACGACATAGACGCCCCCATAGGAGGTGTTCAGGTCAGGGCTTGAAACATTCTGCTCATTTTCAAGTATAAAGAACCGATCCATCGATCTCGTTGATCAAAACGATTCCGTCAGAACACACGAAATCTTTTGTCTACCAGCATTTCGATGATGTTAGAATGAACAACACCCTACTTAAATATCTCGGATGGTTAATCATCTGTATGGTTGGTTCTTTGACTGTAAATAGTCAAGTAACTTTCCAATCCAACAACACCACTGGCTGTGCCCCTCTAGGAGTAATTATTTCAGTGACAAACCCGACATCAGGGATTAACTCATATCTCTGGCAGATCACACAACCCAACGGAAATGTTGTTACGGCAACCACCGCGCAATACGTTGCTATTCTCACTCAACCTGGCGCATACGATGTATCACTCACGATCAACGGCAATCAAACACAAACAATCAACGACTACATAAATGTTTATGCCGTCCCAAGCGCTCAAATTGCAGCAGATGACCCTATTGGTTGCTTTCCGTTATGTATCAATTTTGAAGATGCCACTGTAATTGGTGGTGGAAATATCGTCTCTTGGAGTTGGGACTTTGGTGATGGTGGAACAAGTAATCAACAGAACCCCTCATATTGTTATACTCAGGTGGGCACGTTTTCTCCTGTTCTTTCGGTAGTTGACCAATACGGTTGTATTTCAAATGCCACCGCATCTGGATTGGTAAGTGTAAGCGACAACTTCCCTACTGCAGCATTTACGCCAAGTACAAGTTTGGATTGTAATCCGCCAATTGATATTGTGATGACCAATCAGTCTAGTGGTTCAAGCGCTCTAACAAGCGAATGGTCATTCGGTGATGGTCAAAGTCAAACAATAAATGGAATTGGGCCGGTAACCCATAGCTATAGCACACTCGGCAATCTAGAAGTCTGCTTGACGGTCACTGATAATATTGGTTGCGAGAATGAAGTCTGTCATGATATATTTCTCTTCAATTCGCCAAATGCTTCATTCACTGTTAGCGACAACACGACTTGCGAAGGTGTTTCCTTGCAATTCGTGAGCACGACGGTACCTGCGCCGCCAAGTATTTCATGGGACTTCGATAATAATGGAACCATAGATGCAACGGGATCATCAGTAGAATACGCTTATGCCGAACAAGGAACCTATCAACCCGCAATTACGGTAACCTATAGCAACGAGTGCACGCAAACAATAAGTACGTTGCAAACCATACAAGTCGCAGATGGCATCCAGCCCGGGTTTACCGCTGATCAAACAGCGGCATGTGCTCCGCCTTTGACCGTTGCTTTCAACAATACTACACCATCTCAGCCTGGCATCACATATGAATGGTTGATTGAAGGTGTTTCGATGAGCAACGCAACCAACCTCACACACACATTCACCGACTTCGGTACCTATGACGTCCAATTGATTGCCACCAATGCCGGAGGTTGTGTGTATGATATAAATATGCCGAACTACATCACAATTGCGCCTCCAACCGTTCAATTCAGCAACGACAATTCGGTTTGTACTGGCGAAATTCTGACTATCACGAACCTCAACATCAACTCCGTTGACCCGATAGAACATTACTACTGGGACTTCAATAATGATGGTGTAGCGGATGCTGATACCATCAGTCCTCAATACAGTTATAGCAACACGGGCACATACATTGTTTCCTTGCATATTGTAACCGAGTCGGGGTGTGAAGTTGAATATACCAGTACTCAACAGGTGCAGGTGCTAACCAATGTCGATGCCTCATTTACGGCTAGTTTCACGGAGTCTTGTGCTGGACAGCCCATCGAATTTTGTGTCAATCAACAACCCGGAAATATTTATTCCTGGAATTTCTATGACGGCTCGGGCTGGGTTTCTATGGGAGTAACTGAATCGTGTATTCTCCATGAATATGCCGATACCGGATACTTTGATCTCGCTCTGACTGTTTTTAATGGAGCGTGTGCTATAAATGAAGTATACGAAAACTACATTCACATTCTACCGCCAGTCGCAATATGGGATTATTCTCTCGATTGCGTCAATCCTCTAACAGTAAGTTTCTTTGATACAAGTATTGAAGCAGATAGTTTAGTCTGGGATTTTGGTGATGGTTCTCCATTGGTAATCAATGATCCTACTCCAGTTCATACGTACGCCGAAGTTGGTGAATACGTTGTGCTGCTTACTGTTTTCAATACAAGTAATCCAGCATGGACATGCCCGGATACCCAAAGCGATGTCATCAATGTAAGCGCACCGGTAACTTTCCTTAACTTCAATAACAACGAAGGGTGTCCACCATTACAGGTGCAAATGGATGAAGACGCGTTCAATGCCGTGTGGGAAGTGGCGTTCAGCAATGGAATTACGGTGACCAACACTTATAATGAAGTCAGCAACACCTATCAAACCATTCAATACTATAACGGTCAATATTTGGCCACGCTCAATTTCCCGGCAGGAAACCTTTATCACTGGCCTTACATCGTATTTCAAGATGCCGGCACTTACGACGCCACTGTTACTGTCACAGATGCCAATGGTTGCCAGGCTACACAGGTATATGAAGATATTGTGAATGTGACAGCCGATCCTGATTTCGCCGCATTCGATGTCAACCTCTATGGTGATTGTTCGCCGTTCCAGGTACAACTCATGCCACAACTTCAAGATCTTGTGTCATGGCAATGGATATTTCCGAATGGAGGAATTGGTAACACTGAAAATCCAGTATACACTATTCTACCGCCTTATAACTACACCACGCCTCAGACAATTACGTTAACCGCTACCGACGCGCAAGGATGCACGAGCACAGTTAGTCAGCCAATAGATATTCTTCCACCCGCAATCGTTGACTTCTATGCTGCCAATGATCCAAGTTGCATCGGGGCACTGACCGACTTTATCAATACCAGCCAGGGACCTGAAGGAACAACGTACGCATGGACTTTTGGTGAAATCAATAACCCAAATAACACAAGCACCGCATTCGAACCTCAGCATGTTTATCAGGCTAATGGTACATACGAGGTGTGTCTAACTGCTGATAATGGTTATGGCTGCGTAACTACGGAATGTGTTGTAGATGCGGTCCACATCATTAATCCAGAAGTCTCCTTCACGTACACCTCGGGTACCAACAACTGTCTTTATGGTGTCAACTTCGTAAACACAACTCCTGGAAGTGTGATTCAATCCGCATGGGATTTTGGTGACAACCAGCAAGGTTTCGGTTTACAGGTCTTTCACACCTATCCGATCGGAGTATATGACGTCCAGCTAACCGTAATGAATGAATACGGATGCGTGGACAGCCTATTGGTAGAAGATATCCTCAATTTCGGTGATCAGGTTGGCCCATTCTCGGTAACGCTGGACTCCGCCAACTGCGCACCTTTCGATATTGATATCAGTGCATGGAACATCAATGACAACGTTTTCGACTACTTCTGGGATTTTAACGATGGTAATGGTGATCCATCCGGTAGTACAATGACCAACCATACCTACCTTCAACCTGGAAGTTATTGTCCCGCTCTCATTATGACAGATCCGAATGGTTGTTCGGTTTTTATCAATTGCACCGATACCATCGTTGTCGACGAATTCACATTAGGATACAGTCTTCCTGAATATATATGCGAAGGTGATTCGCTCACCATCTCCTTTCCAAATGTAGATAACCTACAGTGGCAAGGTTCGCAGTATATATCGGCTGGGCAAAATGCCTTCGAATACATTCTTGCTCCACCCTCTGATATGGATTTTTATGCAACCGGATATTTTGCAGATTGTGTAAGAACAGACACCATTCATGTCAATATTAGCGAATTACCAGAGGTCACTCTTGCAATGGATACCTCCATCTGTTACCAAGACGAAGTCTTTTCGCTATATGGAGGTAGCCCAGCGGATCCCCCAGGCTATTACACCATCGATGGACAAACAGCAACGACGTTCGATCCTTCGTGGCCGGTCAATTCGTCCTATGTGATCGGTTATTACTATACCGATACGCTTGGTTGTTCCAATCAAATTTTTTCCACCGCCATTATCCACCCTTTGCCTATAATCGAATATTCTGCAATTGATCCACAATGTCAGAATACTGGTTTGGTTAATTTTCAAATTGCTACACCAGCTGGCGGTGATTATTATTTATCCGACACCATCATTACAATTTTCTCAAGCAGCACTCCAGAGGGTGTGTACAACTTCGAATACTTATATACCGACCCTAATGGATGCAGCGGCGAGGCTGAACAATCGCTCACCATTTATCCGGCTCCAATCATCGATATCGCCGTTCCCGACTTTTGCCTGGATGACCCGATCTTTTTTGAGAACCAAAGCTATGTGAGTTTGGGTCAAATCACAGATGTGCAATGGCTTATAGATAACGCACCCTACAGTGGATATCAACATCAGCCATTAAGCGCATCTACTCATGGAAATTATCCGCTTTCAGTAGTCCTTTCGACAGAAATAGGCTGCACATCCTCGCTGGACACCAATTACAATGTCTATGCGGTTCCTCATTCGCATTTCACAACCAACTGGTCATGCCAAGGAGATACCGTTGTATTATTTGATCAGTCGACAATTGTGTCAGATACGATAACACAATGGTCATGGGAAGTTGAGGGTGTGACATATCCTGATGACACGGTCTTTGAATATTCATTCATTGGTTGGGGAGAGTTACCTATCAGCTTGACCACTACAAGTAATCGTGGTTGCGATGATACTCATACAATTTACACGACAGTTCATCCTTTACCGGTGGTCAACTTATTGTTTGATGACGTTTGCAATGGGGTTGAGGTTCAATTTGTCGCCGAAGAAAGTATTCCGGCAGGCGGTATTGTCACGCATCATTGGGATTTCGGTGATGGTGTAAATTCAGAAGACGATGCATTCGCAGATCATCTATACCAAACGCCGGCAAGCTATACCGTTACGTATACCGCAATCAGTAATATTGGATGCACCACAGAAATAGTGGACACAATCCATGTATATCCCGTGCCAACTGCATCATTCAGTGTTGATGATAATATTCTATGTCAAGGCGAGCCCTTCACTTTAATAGATGAAAGTGTGATCAATTATCCCGACGACCTTGTTGATTGGGCTTGGGTGCTACAAGACTCGCTCATCTCACAAGATCAATATCCGACAATCTTTTATGATGAACCTGGAAATTATGATGTTCAACTCACAGTATCTTCTAATCACGGATGCTCCGATAAAATGACGATAGAAAATTTAATCACCATTTATCCCAAACCAGAGGCTCATTTTTCATGTGAAAATGTATTGAACATGGTCGATCCGATTGTCAATGTCGAAAATCTTTCTTCCAGCGATGCATCGGTCTGGTGGTATTATTTTGGTGATGGTGGGCAGGAAAACACGGAGGATTGCTCCCATGAATACACATCTACTGGTGTTTATACCATCACTCAAATCGTCGAAAATCCTTTTGGCTGCATGGACACCAGCGACAGAATTATCATCATACAGCCGGAAATGCTCATCTACGTTCCAAACGCCTTCACGCCAGATCAAAATGGCCACAACGAAATATTTAAGCCAGTAACTTTTGGTTTTGAAATTGTTGAATATCAATTCTCCATTTTCAATCGCTGGGGTGATGTAATGTTCACTACCACTGATCCGGATGCCGGTTGGGATGGTCGTTATCTAGGAAATCTCTCGCAAGATGGAGTGTACAATTGGCAAATCGAAATAGTCTCCGAAAACGACATCACGCGCCATCGAAAATCTGGAACAGTATTTTTGATTCGTTAAATCTTCGAGACGTTATTCACTTCGGCAGATCCATGTGACGCGCTCTCTTGTAGCATTTTGGACAAGCTAAGATCTTCTCAAAAAATCGATTTTCTAAAGCCTTTTGAACCTTAGTCGGAATACAGTGCCAGTATCTGGTGTAGATTCAACTTGCATTACGCCATCCAATTGCTCTACCAATGAATAAACCAATTGAATACCTAAGGAGTCGTGTTTTTCAAACTTAAAGTGATCGCCCAATCCTACACCATCGTCACTCACCTCCAATTCAATAAATTCTTTTTCTTGTTTGAGTATAAGACGAAGACGACCTTCTGCACGGTCTTTAAAGGCGTATTTCAAGGCGTTACTCATCAGTTCATTGACAATTAAACCACAAGGAATACTTTGGTCCAAATTCAAATAAACCGTGTCCAGCTCAGGTTCAAACAAGATTATTGTGGACACTGTTCGGTAACTCTGAACAAGATTACTAGCTATGGTTTTTATGTAGTCTGTAAATTCAAGCTTGCTGAAATCAGCAGTTCGGTATAGTGTTTCGTGAATAAAAGACATCGCCTTAATGCGCTCCTGACTCTCCTTAAGTATGCGAATTGTAGACTCATCCGAAACATAACTGCCCTGCAAGCTCAAAATACTCGATATCACTTGCAAGTTATTCTTCACACGATGGTGGACCTCCTGAAGCAGGACTTCTTTCTCTTTTAGTGAATCTCTTACGCGGCGATCGATGGATCTACGCTCTGTATTATCAAACATAACACAGCTTATACCTGTAAGCTCATCCTCTTGATAAACAGGATTCAGGAAGGCCTGTATCCAAATGGTTTCTCCAGAGGCATTCAACAACGCAAAATCAAATTGTTGTGGCCGGCCCTTGACCGCATAATCTATTGCGCTTAATTGACCTTGATAGTAATCTGGATCAATAGCGCTTTCAAATATATTCTTGACGTTTTCTTGCAATTTGATTTCCAATCCAAAATGACTGGTCATCCACAATGAAAAATTTCGATTGATCATCGTTAGGCACAAATTCAAATCACTCGTCCACATCAACAAATTCTCTGTACTATTGAGTATCGACTCTAGCATCGCCTTCTGCTCCGCCGTTGCCCGCTGCTGCTCATTCAACTTCAATTGTGTGCGCTTATGTTCTTCGATTTCTTGCTTCAATACTTTATTGATCTCTTCAATCAACCGCACAC
>JBDKJN010000011.1:0-4936 GCA_039796595.1 Bacteroidota bacterium | reverse complement strand
AAAAATGGAGAAGTGAATACAGGTTTTATTCATTTCTTTGATCCTTTTAGTTATGCTCTTAATGGCAATGCTGCAACAGAGTGGTTTGCCTATGGTACACTCTACACCTACCTCATAGTTTTGTTCGGCATACGCTTCATGTGGAAGTATCGTTCAGAGCGTTATCATCTTCGCAGAACACAAGTCATACTCGCAAGTCAAGTTGTTCTGGCCTATTTTCTACCTGAAATTTTAGAGTCCTTTAGCAGTGGCCAGGCCTATTTCGACAAAGACATCAAGAATATCTGGCCATTGAATTATGACTTCTTTTATTCTACTCATTTAGATAACATGCAATCCTCCTCTTTAGGAATGTTCTTTTATGTTGTCGGGTTGGCGATGTTCCTCATTGTTACTCCAGTTCTCACCTATTATTGGGGTAAGCGCTGGTATTGTTCGTGGGTATGTGGATGTGGTGGTTTGGCCGAAACCACTGGTGATAATTTTAGACAAAATGGACCGCGAGGAACAGGCGCATGGAAAGTAGAAAGGATCAGCATTCACGCCGTGCTTGTTTTGGTAACAATCATGACCATTGCTACGCTTTATGGATACTTTGCACATACCGATCAAATTTTGGGACTCTCAATCTATACACACTTCCAAAAGCCGTATGGATTTGTCATAGGAGCTTTGTTCAGTGGAATTGCTGGTGTGGGCTTTTACCCATTGCTAGGCACACGCATCTGGTGTCGGTTTGGTTGCCCGATGGCAGCATACATGGGCATTATTCAACGTTTTAAATCGCGCTTTCGCATTACCACCAACGGCGGTCAGTGCATCAGTTGCGGCAATTGTTCAACGTATTGTGAAATGGGTATTGATGTCCGGTCCTATGCGCAAAAGAACCAATCGATCGTGCGTGCCAGTTGCGTGGGATGTGGAGTTTGTGCGAGTGTCTGTCCAAGAGGTGTTTTAAAACTTGAAAATGGCCCACTGGAAGATCGAATCAATGAGCCTGTGGCCTTGGTTGATTATATCCAATCAAAAAGTGCGTCGAAATCTTAAAAGGTAGTCGCTCCCTTTGCAAGTTCGCTAATCACCTGAAAGTCAACACACCTTATTCCGTCATTGGGTTTCATCAACACCTTCAGATGAAAAAAAAACCTTTTGGTTTTGAACAACGCGAATTACATTTGGCCAACGAAAATTCAATAAATCAACAATACTATGGGTCACCACGAAAACGATCATCACGAAGTACACGAAGCTGAACAAAACGAAATCGGCGGACCAGTAGTTTTTGCCTTGCTTTGCTTGGTTATGGCTATTGTGGTTATTTACTGCATCGCCTAATACGTATTACGAGTACTAGGTGAAGGCCACATCAGTGGCTTTTTTTATATCCTACAATGAACAATTACATTCGCGACAATCGGGTCTCAACCATCAGGCACTACCTAAAGGTAGAATTACTTGCATTGTATGACTCGCGCGAAGCTGACGCCATAGTCAAGTTACTTTTCGATCATTACCTGAATTGGTCTCCTACCGATCTGATGGTCAAACTCAACGATGGCCTGTCGGAAAGTGAAATCCTTTTGTTTCATCAAGCACTTAAAAAACTCAAGCAGGGCTTACCTGTTCAATACGCAACGGGCAGCGCGCATTTTATGGGCATGAATCTCAAAGTCACGCCTGACACCTTGATTCCAAGGCCTGAAACCGAAGAATTGGTGAGGTTGGCGTTGGACGAAAACACACAGCCGAACCTGCGAGTTTTAGATATTGGAACGGGTTCTGGCTGCATTGGGCTTGGTTTCAAAAAAGAGCGCCAAGATGCCGAAGTCACTCTACTCGATGCGTCACAAGCGGCTTTAGATGTGGCACAAAAGAATGCCGAAAACAATCGACTCAGTGTAGAAACCATTTGTGCGGATATCCTCCATTTCAACACGAAATTGCAGTGGGATATCATTATTTCTAATCCACCGTATATACCGCTATCGGAAAAACAGGAAATGCATGATCGTGTCGTCAAATTTGAGCCTCACATGGCCCTGTTTGTTACCGACTCACAACCTTTGATATTTTACGAGCGCATACTTCAAATGGCGCGAATTATTCTGCGTCCAGGAGGGAAAATCTATTTTGAAATTCACGAACGAATGGCAGATTCATTGGACAAACTCTGCCGAGATTATGGCCGAACTAAATTTCATTTCCAACGCGATATGCAGGGTAAAAACCGCATGTTAGTGGTTGAGTCATAAGTCAGACGTTAGGATACTCCAAGTCGCTTTGAATTCATCAAACTTTCATTACATTTGAACGATTGATAGTGTAATTAATACACCTTCACGCCCTAAACCATCCTCATGAGACACTTCTACACCCTACTTGGACTATGCCTTGTTTTGGGCCTAGCATCCTGCGATCAGCATTCGAAATCTGCTTCCGTTGAAAATCGTAATGCACTAATTGGCCTAGCAAGTCCCATTCAACTGGATTATGACACCACAGTGGTTCATATGGGTGATTATTTCATAGCCACAAAAGAAATAAGTGACATCCAGCTTGAAGGTCAGACTTTGACCATGGATAGCCTTGGAAAAATAAGCATCATAGGCAATTGCAAATCCCCGATATCTGCATTGAAGGTAAGAGCCAGAGGATTCGAATACGCCATTCCAGTTTTTAAAAGTCGTATGCTGCCTTACACATTCAGTTATAAACCATCTTCGACGACACCAACGAAAGTTGAGTTAGCTGGAAGCGTGAACGGCTGGAACCGCAAGGCAACACCTTTAGAACGCGTCGGTGAGAATTATGAAACCACATTTGTTTTGCAGCCCGGGCTGTATCAATATCGCATCTGGGAAAACGACAAAGAACTCATGGACGCCAACAATCCTAACCAAGTCCCAAATGGTTTGGGCGCATTCAACAATACATTTGAAGTTGGCGATTCAAAAGCCAAAGCTCCTTTCATCATAAGTACAGGTCAAAAAGAGGCAGTGATCGAAATGACCCAAATCGATTCGGTCGATTACGCCATTGCTTTCTTCGACCATGAAATTGTACCTGTTCACCTTACCGGCGATCAAATTCATATTACCCTGAATGATGAGCAACGGAAGCGCGAAAGTGGAACCTTGCGCATTTATGGAGCCAAAAAAGATCTTCGCTCAAATGATGTTGTATTGCCCGTACGAAAGGGGCAAGTTGTCACCGATGCCGCACAAATAGAACGTTCGGACATGCGCAAAGCCGTGATGTACTTCCTGATGGTCGATCGTTTTAATGATGGCAATCCTGCCAATAATTTCCCCACTAAAGATGAAAGTATTCACGCCAAAGCGAACAATCTCGGTGGGGATTTGAGCGGTATCACTGCTAAAATCAAAAGTGGATATTTTCAAAATTTAGGCATCAACACAATCTGGATTTCGCCTATTACCACCAATGCCGACGGAGCTTGGGGATTATGGAAAAAAGAAATCACCAGTACATTCAGTGCCTATCACGGATACTGGCCTACTTCGCTCCGCACCATTGATTATCGTTTCGGAAACGAAGCCGAATTCAAAGAATTGATTTCAGTAGCACACAGTCAGAATATGAATGTGATATTGGATTACGTGGCTCATCACGTACATCAAAACCATCCGTTGCTCACCCAACAAGCCGGTTGGACCACTTCACTCTATTTGCCAGACGGACGAATGAATACCGAGCTATGGGATGAAGAGCGCTTGACGACATGGTTCGATACATTTTTACCTACACTCAATTTTGCCAAACCCGAAGTGGTCGAGGCCATGACAGATACTGCTATGTATTGGGTGACCAATTATGAATTGGACGGTTTCAGACACGATGCCACCAAACATATCCGCGAGGAATTCTGGCGCAGTCTGACCAAAAAAGTGAAAACCTACCGCCAAACCAATCCCAACCGCAACATCTATCAAATCGGTGAGACCTACGGTAGCCCAACATTGATTAGTTCTTACATCAGTAGTGGACAAATGGATGCACAATTCGACTTTAACCTCTACGACGCCATGGTGGATGCATTTGGCAAAGAAGAAACAGACTTCAAAAATTTGCAGCGCGTAATGGAAGAAAGCATGTTGTATTATGGCAACCATCACATGATGGGCAATATAACCGGCAACCAAGATCGTGCACGCTTTATCTCGTATGCAGATGGGTCAATATCTCCTGGCGAAGATGCTAAATTAGCCGGTTGGACCAGAGAAATCACGAATCAAGGAGAAGCAGGCTATCGCAAACTTCAGATGCTCACCGCGTTTATGCTCACAACACCCGGTATCCCATGTATTTACTACGGGGATGAAATCGGAATGCCAGGCGGCAATGATCCCGACAACCGTCGGATGATGCAGTTTGATCAATGGAATCCAAGCCAAACCGAAACGTTTGAGACACAAAAGAAATTGATCGCAATGCGCAACTCAAATATGGCCTTGATTTATGGCGATACCTATGTACTGAAGAACGACAATGAAGCCTTTGTGTATTGTCGCACTTATATGGGCAAGCATGTACTTATCGTATTGGACAAATCCGTGAGCGCGGAAGAAAAATGGACGCTTGAATTGCCCCAATGGCTCCAAGGTCAATATTCAACAGCCATGGCATCCATGTCTTATATGTGCGATGGAAAAAGCATTCAGAGCATGCCATTGGGTAAAGAGAACCATTACCAGGTGGCTATTTTTGCCTCCAACTGATTACGAAGCCCATGAAAGGCAGATGAAGATGACTTAAAAATCTGGTCAATTTTGTAATTTCGCGCCACCAAAGCCTTTTACGGCGTGGATAATTACACATGAATACCAAGGAATCCTTATTGGCGCAAGCTATTGTTGATGCGGTGCAACACCTGTATCAGCAAACTGTTGAAGTTTCAACCCTGCAGTTCCAAGAG
>JBDKJN010000010.1:0-3186 GCA_039796595.1 Bacteroidota bacterium | reverse complement strand
TTATATGATAGAATGCACGCTCGAATACGCAGATTGACATCTTCCGTTTTCCAAGCCATTTCATAAACATGCATCAATCGCTGCGATAGGCCAGTAATTTGCTTCGTCAGGTTACTTCCATTTTGTCCATTTTGCAACTGATTCAAAATGCCTTCCACTTGTTGAAGTTCTGTTTCGCATTCAATTGCAATTGCAAATCCGTTGTTTTTTTGAGCAACAGAATACAAAGACAACAACGCAAACATCAACATTCCAATCGCTTTCATCTTTTTCATGTTGTTAGGGTTAATTGGTGATTCTATAATTCAAAATGAGCATCAATTCACGAGGTGAAGCTGGCATTGTGTAGTTGCCAACAGCATATGGACTGAGGTAATAATCTTTAGCATCAAGTATATTTAATATGCCTACCCTTAATTCAAAATCACTCCAACGAAGTGGTGTATAATTGGCGAACACATTAAATTTCCACAAAGCATCATATTCAACCGGTGCCAATTCTTCAGAATCGTCTACATATTCATAATTGAACGCTGCACTTTTAAAAGTAGCCGTAGTGCTTATCGAAAATGCCTTATTTACCTGATAAAAAGCTACAAAGTTGCCTTGGAAATTCGACAATCCTTGAACAGACTCAGCGCGCGGCGTTATAACTTCTGGCAAATTGGTACCTTGCGCATCCAACTGCTGAATGCTAAAAGCGCCTCTGATGGTCCAGGAATTATCCAAAAAGGTCAACATACTTTCTGCGCCCAGATTGGAAATGCTTGAACGATTGAGATAGTTGTCATAAGTTAAATCGTCGAAAACATATACTATTGGGTTTTCGATTCTATTCTTAAATGCGTTGATCCGCCAATTCAGTTTTTTGTTCAAGCGCATACCCCATTCGACGTCCCATGTTGAATTGCTTTCAGGAAGCAATGTCTCACCGCTTGGACCTAGATAGAAATTCTCAATGGTCGGCAATTTGAATGACTCCGCATAAGATAATTTAAAATTCCAATTTTTCCGAATTAGTGAATAGCCAAATCGCGGGGCGAGCATTGGACGAACCAAATTGGAGACTTCAAATCGGCATGACGAATGAATATTACCAAACTTAAACCGACCGAACAACTCCATAAATAGGCCTATTCCATTTAAGCCCTTTGACACACGACGTGCATTTTCTGAAGTCAAATCGGCGTAGATGGACAGTCGTTGCGAAGTCGTTTTATACATCTGAAAACCAACATTGGATTCGAAGTACCGACCGATTTTTGTGTTTAACTGAGTACTCGAATGAATGCGTTCGGTTAGCGTATTGCTGTTGATCAAATTATAATCAACACTATTTTGAATATTCCAAGGCAACTGTCGAATGTATCCGATTTGAGCACTAACAAGGTTTCTGGAACCCGCTTTTTGAGTGTATGTAATATCGGCGTTCGACGTTTTCATTTGAACATCGAATTGATCGCCAAAAACAGAATAATAATAATCGTTTTGATACACCTGTGCTTTAAGGTTTTTGCGTTCAATGCTCATATAAAATTCATCGCTATTCAAACGGGTACTGTCCCGCCAACTCCTCCCCTCGTTGTCCAAACCATCCGCACGATGGCCTTTTATTCCACTAAACGCATATGAAAAGAAAGTGCTGTTACCCAAATAGTGATTTCCCGTTAATCCGATATTTTGTCGGTCCACGCCAGATTTAGTAGCAGACACATTCGCTGTCACCGTAGTGCCATCACGTTGTCCTGCCTTCAAGGTCACAACATTTATTACGCCTAATGCAGCCGTTCCACCATAATTGACAGATCCCGGACCCAGAATGATTTCCACCTGTGATACGTTGTCCAAAGCAAGGCGTTTGATAAAACAATAGGATCCAAAACTCAATTCATTGATGGGCATACCATTGATCATAATGATGAATTTGCCTTCATGGACCCAAAGTCCACGCATCGCAAGGCCCACTACATCATTTACATCCGTACCGAAAGAAATGGAAGGAATGTACATCAAGAGTTCTTGAATATCCCTTGCGCCAGAAGCCAAGATCATCCTCCGATCCATCACATACACAGCCCCTATAGCTTCACGCTCATCCTGTTCACGCAATGCCGTAAATTGAATGGCGTTGTACCCAAAATTATGACTCAATGAATCATTATAAAACGTACTTAAGTCAGAACGCAGAACGGGTATCGTATCTTGTTGTGCTAATCCAAGAGCCGACAATAAACAGAAACATATTGCAATAGGGTAACGCAATGACAAGGGTTTTTAGTAAACAGTTTGAGCTTTATACTGAGTAACACTAAAAAACGTTTCACTACTCAGTTCAAGCGGTTATAACACCAATTCGGTTTTGTCCAGCTATCTATGACAACAACTAAAACAACTCCTTTTTGGTAGCCTCGGGGTATAATCCCACCACGCTTCGAATCCCAATAACGGCGCAGCATTCAAGCAATTCTAATCCGTGTGAAATCTATATTCCGGCTAAGTGTAAAAATAACAATTAGTAAAAGAAAAGTCAAGTCACTGCACTGCGGAGAGAAGGCCTTTTGAACAAAAAGCGCTATTGCAACTTACACATTAAGCACGAAATATAACACTAATTTTCAATGACTTACAGCATTTGCCAGGAATCGAAAAAGTCGAAAATACGTAGAAATAATTAGTACCAACCCACAGCAACGCCATCCAATATGTATTTGATTTTCATACACTTAAACCCATCTACGCATTTGGTCGTATTTTGAATGATAGCGATCATATTGCTCCGAAACATTTCGGTTTATCTTGCGCTCCGATGGAAAAAAACATGTACTACAGTGATTATTTGGGACTCAATAAAGTTTTGAATGCCCAAGAATTGGAGAGCGACAAACAAGGTCGCCATGCTCATGATGAAATGTTGTTCATTATCATTCACCAAGCTTACGAGCTTTGGTTCAAACAAATCCATTTTGAAGTTGACTCCGTGCGCCAGGTACTTGTTCAACCTCAAATCAATGACAATAGTCCTCATTTGATCATAGCCACACGTCGCCTCAATCGCGTAGTTGAAATACTTCGTGTACTTGTACATCAGGTAGATATCATGGAAACCATGACTCCATTGGACTTTTTGGACTTCCGTGATATGCTTCGCCCTGCCAGCGGATTTCAAAGCATGCAATTCAAACAGCT
>JBDKJN010000009.1:0-2842 GCA_039796595.1 Bacteroidota bacterium | reverse complement strand
CGCCATCCAATTCATGGATTGGACAATAAGATATGGCACAGGGGTCGAATTTATTGTAATTACAAAGATCCTGTGATCTGGCAGAGTAACAAGAACTTGAAAACAACGTGCACTTGGAATTTACAGTTCACTTTTGATCGGAACAAGTTGGATTATTTTATCAAAGAGTGCTGTTTAGATCACAATCATGTCGTAATCAACAGCACTTCTACAGCAGAGGGCCTCCGAGAAATAACGTTGATGGCGGATATGGACCAAAAAGAAAAAGACACCATATTGTCTCTTGCCCGTTATTCGCTACCCTTGTTTAAGGTCTCAATTTTTGAATTTCAATCTGATTTCATCTTATCAAACTCCAGAGAAGAGAGATACTAGAAGGTTTCTTCCCTGGGAGAACGTATTCCTCATCGCTCCTGTCTAGATGCGTTCAAAAGGGACGAGATTTGTATTTTGGGAAAGATCCGCATTGCTTAACTAACTTCTTGGAAAGCGGATTTGCAATCCGCGAGCAGGGGGGATGCTTCAAATACAATCTCAACCCATCCCAAGAGCTAAAAGCTTGCTTTCTGCAGGTACATTCGTTCTGCAATTATGTCCTGTTTATACGTCTCGGTGATTTAATTTCTAGTCGAAACAAATGCGACGTTATGCCGTTCAATACAATGACTTTATCATTGTTGACGGCACACACAACACTGTAATGTACGATCTCAAACTCATGCCCTATACAGTGGTTTGTGCACTTGGTAAAAGCGTGATTGCTGGATTTGCACTGGATGAATCGGAGAATGGCGAAACAGTGACTGATGGCCTGTCAATGTTCAACCTTGGTCGTGCGGGTTCAACCTTAATGACCGATGGCGGATCTGCTTTCCCTTCAGCGGCATCAGAGGCCCAGATGCATCATATATTATGCTCCCAACATTTTCAGAGAGAAGTTTTTTCATCTGCAGGCGGATTGGCAGAAAACGCGGATTATTTCAAAAGAGATGCCAATGCATTGATTTTTGCGAACTTTGAATCAATTGAACGATGGCACGAAAAGTATCAAGAATGTGTTTCCACCTATTCGGCCTTTCCTAAAGCTTTATCGTGTATACGAAATATTTACAAGAGCAAAGAAAAAGTTTGTAAGTGTTTCACCAGTAATTGCGTGCCAAAATGACTTTCCCTTTGTAATACCATTTCACTGATCGCAGGCTCTATATTCACATGCGGCCATATCGCTTCACAACGTGGAGAAAGCATCAATTCCTTGTTAAAAGAAAAAGGTGACAAAAAGAAAGAGCTTCGTAAGTTCAATCTCTACCAGCTTCACGAACACATCATCAATCAATTCAACCGCATGGAAGCCAGGTCACTTCAGTCGATCTGTGACCTGATCCAATCTGCGAAACGCTGGAGTCAGTATGTTGATCGGATTTGGAAAACGGAATTCAGCAAAATCTCTGATCTCCCGTTCGCACGGGAAGTTAGATCTGGTCATTGGGAGGTAGCGGCTGTCGCTGATTTTGCTGTGATATCGCACTCGGTAATTCAATCAGACTCGGGCGTATTCGATATCCCAACGTGCGATTGCGCAACTTTCCGATCGTCGTTGATTCCCTGCGCCGGTATCTGCACTGTTTTTAGTCGCATTTCAAACGAACTTTTCAATGTTTCTAACGTCCACCCCCGTTGGCGCTTACAAAACCATCCCTTGTACATTGAGGCATTGGGGAAACTAAACCTGTGCGACCGTGCAGAAAATGCTACACATCAAAGAACAAATGCCTCTATAACAGGGTCTTTAAAGCATGAACATGATTTGGAGGTGTATAACAGTATTGTTTTTCCTCAAAAACGTGATGTCAGGTACACAAAACTTAACCAACAATTCAAAAGGATCGAGGGCAGAGTGATCAACAATGAACATGCATATAAGTTGATGATGATGAATTTGGTGGCTTTCGAAAATTCCTTGCACGGTACATCCTCCAATGCATTCCTTATTCCGTCGTCTGCACAACCAAATGGGCCAGCTGTACGAGCGGCAGCTGCTGATGGTGGCCCTCATTCGGCCGAACTGATGTATGCTATACGCCCACCTACAAAACGGGGTCGAGCATCTGTTGAGGATGACAAGAATAGGTATCGTGACAGCGATATAAAAACGTCCAATTACGTCATGAAATGGATGCACAGATCTTCTTTAAAACGAAAACCAGGCAAATGCCAAACTTGCACAAAGAATGGAGTTACACCGTCCGATAATCACAGAGCAGGCAGCTCTAAATGCCCATGCAACAAATCATTACAAAGCAGTCAGCGTCCTGGATCCTCAGTTTGAATTTTGAAATACCGTCACTGTAATAAAGACGAAGACGTACTTTGGTTCCGTCTACAGTGGCAGAAACCTGGACAGCCAAGACATTATAAGCCACGTTTCTGAAGCTGTAGAGTGTTCAAGTACTCCAATACTATTGCGAGACCTGGAGAGGGAAATTGTGCGTGGATAAAAGGCTGCGCGTCCAAGTGTGGATGCGCAACCTTCTATCGCGTGGACAAAAGATGAAACCGCTCTCTATATATAAAGAGATGATATGATAGGGAGGGAGACTTCAGTGGAAGGAGATTGTGGTCCTCGTGGTGTGCATGAATGCCATGTTCATTGACTTTTCCATCCTATATATGTTTGGAACCGTAAACTGGTGTATATCTGAACCAACTCTCTTTCTCTCCCATTCCATAAATGTTTCCACTCATAATTTTGATTTGTTTTGGCCGGATTTTTTTTTCATTTTGTCTGATGTTTTCGCCCCACTGGAAGTTGGTTACGGATTGGCCTCGTTGTTCTCTTCCC
>JBDKJN010000008.1:0-2543 GCA_039796595.1 Bacteroidota bacterium | reverse complement strand
CAATGGAGCCGCTAGGTACCACTTCGATGGCCTCTGTAGCCGTGTCACCTAATTTCATAACTGCACCCTTACCGTACGTTTTTTCCATCTTGTCCATGGCCAATTGGAGTGCCTTCAATTTTTCTTTGTTGATCTCTGACATGTGTTTAATGTTTTTATTCCTGGTTAAACTTCTCGCAGCGTGTGGGGAATTAGCGCTGCGACGTGAATTATGATGCAATGTAAAAGCATCTCATTGTAACCTATTTACAATGTGAACATCTTTTTTCAAAAATTTGATATTTCAAATAAATGGAGGTCCGAACAGACCTTCGAACCATTAAATCTTGCCGAAACGATTGAGATTGGTCGTAATCGATAGATGATGCGCAGGTCCAGCCAAATGGAAAATAGAACGCCCGTAGCTCAATTGGAAACGGCTAATTTTAACTCCAAAACCATAGGAAAATCCCGCCATTCCTGGTTTATCCGAGATTGACAATTCTTTGCGACGGCGGTAATTGTACCCCAATCGTATACTGAATTTATCACCGAACAAAAATTCAGTCCCAAAAACCAAATGCCGCATGAGTCGATCACCGAACACCCAACCGCCTTCTTCAAGAATTTCCCCCGTGATCGGATCACGCACAATCAAAGCTGTTGGATCTTCATAATCTAAATTCCATTGCTGCATATTGTCATACATCACTGAGAATCGGAAAGGTGCATGTGCTGGTTTTTTGCTTATTCCGATCTGCAATTCAAAAGGCAATTTCTCGCGATCACCACTTTGATAAGCAACAATTTGCGCGCCCATATTCCGTACTAAAAAGGTAGCCGTAAAATTCTTTTTTGGGACATGATAAACGGCCGATGCATCAAGGGCTAAAGCCAAAGAAGTATAACCTGCAAGTGACCCATAAATGGTTTTCAAATTGGCTCCGATGCTCCACAAGGAATCAACCTGATATCCTGATCCCAACGTCAAAGCATATTCTCCCGCATTGAAAGAGCCAATTTCATTGCCCAAAGGATCCAATTCTGTTTGTTTCCCATAACCTGCAAATTGCATTGAGGCAAGCGCAGTCCATCGAGGTTTGATCTGCTGCGCATAGGCGGCATATCCGAGGTTGATGCCATCGAAATAATTCACATAACTCAATCCCAATGCACCATCCAAGGTGCTATCCAACAAGGCCGGGTTAAATGCAGCCAAATGCAAATCGCCATCCTTGGCCGCTATGAAATTCCCTCCCATCGCTGCCATGCGTGCACTACCTGGAATATTAAAGGCATTAAATGAGGTCAGTCCACCCAATTGAGCATGCACTCCAATTGAGCTGAAAAGCAAAGCGCTTAAACACCACGTATATTTTGAAATGATCAGGTTCTTCATCGAGACGCGCATCGAACGCAGAAAAATGAAATAAATTGTGCTGTAAAAGTATGAAGAGTCGGTATTAATCTAAGATTCTTTCATGTTCGACGAAACCGCGCACTCAAAATGAGTGCAATAACAATGATACACATTCCCAGGATCGCCAATCCGCTCACTGTTTCATTAAAAAAGAAATAGCCATTGCTTACTGCTAATACGGCCCCTACATAATTCCAGGGTGCTATCCGCGCGGCACTATCGCTTTGCAAAGCGACAGTAGCACAATACTGTGCCACTTGAGCAGTGACTCCCATGATCCCAATAAACAACCAGTCCCAACCCGAAGGCATTTGAAATTCCCACAAACAGGCCATCCCCATTATAGGCAGACTCATCAACGGAAAATAGATCATCACCATGACCGGATGATCTGTGTCTTTACAACGTATGATTGCATTGTAAGCCAATCCTGCTACAGCCGCTGAAGCGACCCCAACAGCGAGTGCCGCCAACGAAATGTGATCGTCGAATCCTTTAATACACACCACACCCATGAAAGCCAGCAGGAAAAAAAACCACTGCATAGGATGTACACTTTGATTGTTGATCCTTGTCGCAAACAAAACGGTGAAAATTGGGGATAGGTATTGGATCGTACTTGCCGGAGCTAAAGGCATCATGCCCAATGACATAAAGAACAGGTATAAAGCAGCAGTACCAGACAATCCGCGCACCCATAACCATTTGCGATTGTTGCCTGGAAGCTTTAAGCCCAAACGCTGGAGAAAAACATACGAAATGGAAAACGAGATGATCGATCGAAAAAAGATCAATTCGTGATTCGGCAAATGACCCAACATTTTGACGCTGGCGTTCATGCCCGAAAAAAAGACCACGGCAAGCAGCATATACGCTACACCCTTTTGCGTATCGGGAATACGAGCCAAAATGCGATTCATTGGTGCGAATGTAGACAGAAAAAATCCCCTTATCCAAGATCTGCATTTCTTCTCAAAAACTTGATCATTAAACTAATTGTACTTTGTACACTTAGTACTATATTGTGCTCAACTAAATACAACTTTGCTATGTGTGGAATCGTTTGTTCATTCGAACTCAAACAAAATGCCTTGTCAATGCGCTCTCAGATTTTGGGAATGGCAAGGAAAATCAGACACCGCGG
>JBDKJN010000007.1:0-4339 GCA_039796595.1 Bacteroidota bacterium | reverse complement strand
ATCACCACCGAAGTTGGGGATTTTAAATCGCTGATAATTAGCAGTTTTGTAGTTTTTTATAAATGTGCTTAGAAGATCACTGCCAATGATCTATTTTAGCGGCCGTTTGTAAAATGCCTGTATTGATATAAACTCCTTAACCTGTCTGCTATGCAGAAAAAAGTATACGCACTATTTGCACTTTTCGTGGCGGCTGCCACAACCTTGTTTGCTCAAACCAATAGCGGTGAATTGAGCGGTACAGTACTCGACAAGGACACTCGTGAGCCAATTCCTTTTGCGACCGTCATCGTGTCGTTACAAGGTAATGTGGTCAACGGGGGTACCACCGATTTTAACGGGGAGTATCGTATTAAGCCTTTGGAGCCAGGTCGCTACGACGTGAGCTACCAGTTTGTCGGCTATCAAGAGATCAAAATCACTGGTGTTGTGATTAATTCTAACAAAATCACTGATCAGGATGTCGAAATGACGGCTGGTGTGGAGTTGAAAGAAATTGACATCGTGGCCTACAAAGTTCCATTGATTGATAAGGACGGCGGTTCTTCGGGTGGTACTGTTACCCGTGAAGAAATTCGTAACATGCCTAGCCGTAGTGCTTTGGGATTGGCAACTACCGTTGCTGGTGCTACAGACACCGGGAATGGTATTTCAATTCGTGGTGCACGTGAAGGAAGTACCTGGATTTATATTGACGGTATGAAGGTGCGTGGTTCTACGGCCCTTCCTAAATCAGCTATTGAAGAAGTTTCGGTAATTACCGGTGGTATTCCTGCGAACATTGGTGACGCTACTGGTGGTGTTGTAAACATCTCGTTGCGTAGCTCGTCAAGCAATTATACGGGCGGTGTCGAGGTTATTACCTCAGGTTTCAAGTCTGGCGAAACGGCAATCGGGTTGGATCGCTACGGTTTTAATCTTGTTGAAGGATCGTTGAGCGGACCTATCTGGTCTTTGCGCGATTCGGCAGGGAATAAAGATCGCAGCATCCTTGGATTTTTCGTTTCAGGAAACTACACTGACATTGTTGACCCAGGGCCAGCGTATGGTGGAGTTTACCGCATGAAGGAAAGCGTTCGTCAGGATCTTTTGACGAACCCGCTTCGTTTGAATCGTGAGGCTGACGGTGAAATAAATGGTGCATTATACAATGCTGACTTCCTTACATCGGATAGCTTCGAGAAAATCAAAACGCGTTTAAATGTTCGTGACCGTTCGGCCAACCTAGTTGGTAAAATTGATGTAAACACCAGCGAAACTTCAACCTTGACTTTTGGTGGAACGTTGGCGTTCCGTCGTGGTTACGATTTCAATTATGACAACTTGATCATGAACTGGGAGAACAATCAACAAGCTACTGATTTCGATTGGAGAGCTTACGCTAAATTCTCTCAGCGTTTCCAAAATGATACTTCGGCTAAGGCTGCAAACAACCTAAAGAATGTATTCTACTCTGTAATGGTAGACTATAGCCGCACAAACCGTTTGCGTCAAGACGATACCCATAAAGATGACTTGTTTAAATATGGTCACGTGGGTTACTTTGACTTGTACCGTGGTAATACTTACGAATTCAATGGTAGCTACTTTGAGCAATCGGGTATTCAGGATATGAATGTTTTGTTCACGCCTTCACAGTACAATCCGGACTTGGCCGCTATGACTCAACAGTATTTCGGTCTTTTCCAGAATGACGAGTTTTACCAATTCGCATTGCAGGAATTGCGCGATCAAAACAGTGCATTGATATCTGATCCGAACCAAATTTACTTGACCCAAGGAATCGCTGCGATCAACGAAAGCCCATATGCTTCATTGACAAATATCCAAGGTGGCAATGGTTTGATCAATGGTCAATCACCAGCGCAAACCTATAATTTGTATAATTATATGGGTACGCAAAGCAATAACTATAGCGTTAACCGCAACTCACAATTCCGTATCAGCGGTGCTGGTAGCGCTGACATTGGTGACCACGCTATTCAAGTTGGTTTCGAATTTGAACAGCGTAAAGACGCTGGGTATGCAGTGGCTCCAGTTGGTCTATGGACTTTGGGTCGACTCTATGCAAACGCTCACACGAACGAGTTGGATAATCAAGGTTCAAGCTATGACTCTACATCGGTGAATGTTGGTACATACGATTATGTATACTTCAATCAATTGATTGGTGAAGGTCAATTTGAGTTTGACTATCGTTTGCGTGAGGCTTTGGGATTGGATCCAAACGGTTCGGACTTTATCAATTTTGATAATCTTGATCCTGAGTTGTTGGACATCAGCATGTTTGGCGCTGAAGATCTTTTGAATCAGGGAAATAATATTGTAACCTACTATGGTTTTGACCATGCAGGTAATCGTTTGAAAGGCCGCAAGCCAACCATTGAAGAGTTCTTTAATGACACGTATCAAATGGGTAAGAATACCTATTATAAGCGCAGCGTTGGTGCATTTGAGCCGATCTATACTTCAGGTTACATCATGGACAAGTTTGCTTTTGATGACTTGATCTTCAACTTAGGTGTTCGCGTTGACCGCTACGATGCCAACCAACCTGTGCCAAAAGATCCATTTGTTATCAGCGAAGCGTTTACAGCCAGCGAAGTAACTTATTTGGGTAACCCAGGCGAAGGTGTTGCAGTTACGCATCCTTCAAACATTGGAAGTGATTATGTTGTATATGTAGATGATGTATCTAATCCAACAGCTATCAAAGGTTACCGCGATGGCAATACTTGGTACAACTCAAGTGGACAAGTGGTGAATGACCCAGAGGCGATTTTCTCTAATGGTCGCATCAATCCTTACCTCAAAGTGGATAAGGATGCTCCTTTGACAAGCCGCACATTTAAAGATTACGAGCCACAAATCAATGTGATGCCACGTGTAGCATTCTCATTCCCAATTTCGGATGAGGCTACATTCTTTGCTCACTATGATATCTTGACACAGCGTCCAACATCAAGCAACCGTTTCAATCCAGTTGATTACCTCTACATGGAAGGTCGTAACGTTTTGATCGATAACCCGAACTTGAAACCAGAAAAAACAGTTGACTACGCATTGGGCTTCCAACAAGTGTTGACCAGAACTTCATCTTTGAAAGTGGAAGCTTTCTATCGTGAGTTGCGTAATATGATTCAAGTGCGCTCTTTTGTAGGTGCTTATCCTAGCTCGTACCGTGCATTTGATAACCTTGACTTCGGTACAGTTAAAGGTTTGACATTGACTTATGATTTGCGCCGCACCGGTAACCTTTGGATGAAGGCATCTTATACTTTGCAGTTCGCAGACGGAACAGGTTCTTCTACGCAATCTCAAATTGCATTGATCAATGCCGGTCTTCCAAACTTGCGTAACGTAGCTCCATTCAACTACGATCAAAGACATCGTGTCGTGATTACTGCTGATTACCATTACGGAGAAGGTAAAGACTACAATGGTCCGGTATGGTTTGGCAAGAAAGTGTTCGAAAACACTGGTGCAAACTTGATTTGCAACATGGGTAGTGGTACACCATATACTCCACAGGTTTTTGCTACTCCAATTACCGGTGAATTGTCGCCAAGTACTGAGGGTTCTATCAACGGTGCTCGTTTGCCATGGCAGTTCTCTGTTGACCTTAACGTTGACCGCAATTTTACTTTCAAGTTCACCAATAAAGCTGGAAAGAAAAAGGTAGCGAATCTTAATGTATATGTATGGTGCACGAATTTGTTGAATACACGTAACATCAATGGTGTTTACCGCTTCACGGGTACGCCAGACGATGATGGTTACTTGGCTTCTGCGCAATTCCAACCATTGATTGCACAACAAAACTCACCTGAGTCTTTCCGCAATTACTACTCAATGTATGTGAACAACCCATACAATTTGGGTAGTCCACGCCAAATCCGTTTGGGTGTCCGCTTTGACTTCTAATTATAAGCCAAAGGAAAAAGAAAGAATATTTAAGACTTGAAGAAATACAAGAACATGAATAGAGCAATATCAATATTTTCAACACTCGCGCTCGTTATTTTGTCGATGAATGCCATGGCTTTGCGCTATATGGGAGCTAATGCTGGGTTGTCTGCCAATGGCAGTTCCACCGAGCAGTCAACCCGTTCTGCAGCATGTGCACCAGCAACGGGATTGCGTGACTTGGAATGGAACAATGTCCGTGCTCGCATAGAAACTGGTGGTTCTATGTGGCAGGATCGTGCCAATAGTCGCGCAGCTTATGAAGTGCCAAAAGATGGTGGAGTATCCGCCTTGTATTCTGGAGCTTTGTGGTTGGGTGGTTTGTCGCCTGACCAACAGTTGAAATTGGCTGCGGTTACCTTCCGCGCAGATG
>JBDKJN010000006.1:0-3018 GCA_039796595.1 Bacteroidota bacterium | reverse complement strand
CAAAGTCAATAAAGAGCGTACATTTGATCAGAGTGGATATTTACCTTTATAGCATCGGACACAATTGAAATGTTCTGTCATCAAATTCTGAACAAGAATATCGACGGCCTTTGCGTCATTAGCGTCTCTTCCAGCTAAACGCTCAAGCCTTCGTATTGGATTGCGAATATCTGCCTTTCGTACAAACATGGAACGGTCAGCAGTCTAAGTTATCGTATGAGCGAATGATTGAATGAAGGATTGAATAAGGCTTAATCTGTTGATTTTACCTGAAATGCAGCATCTCGACAATGTCGATCGCGCAGGGCTGCATTCAGATCTTTCATTATACGAACAGCGGGTATTCCATCTAAAATCATTGTATCTATAGTTTTCAATACAGCATTACCCAATCGGAACACATTGTGATGATCAGTAGCCGGATCCTGACCGGTATGTAAACGAAAATATGTTGCTGATACCGCGCCATTATGCGCATGGATTACAATACGAAATCTGGATAGGCAGTTTTGGTGCAGTTTAACCGATCCATGGGAGCGAATTATGCGTTGCGTTTGGCTCTCGTTATGATGTTTGGATTCGGCGGAGCGACGACAAATTAACGTGCTTATTTCATCCCCATTTTTCAAAGTTTCTCTACCACGAACCTGGCGATACTGTGCGTTTGTGATATCTTTGATATATGTTTGCAGTGCGTCTTCATTCTTAAACTCCAGATGCAAAATGGGGTCAAGATTATGGTCCTACCAAATAATTTCAGTAACGACGAAAACGGGTCAAACTATTTAATACAATCATACCAGTTTATAGTGAATGCATAGGTCTTCAGCTTTGTGGAAAACACCGCTTTCACATTCTTCACAGTGAAACTTACCTTCACCAGAACATGGCTGCTGCTGCTGGTGCTCGTGCTCGTGCTGCTGCTTGTGCTGCTGCTGATGCTGCTGGTGCTGCTGGTGGCGCCCATGTTTTTCAGTAATATGGTCGTCCAAGGTACGCTGGTGTTTATAAACTTTGTCACAAGAGGGGCACTGAAGTCTCGGTTGACCAGAGTCTGCTTGATGCTGTTGCAACACGTGACGCTTGAGGTTGTAGGAACGAGCAAATACTTTGTCACAAAGATTGCAGTGATATTGAGCCATCTTCTTGGCAAGATGTCGAAACGTATAAACTTCAATTCCACAATCTTAGATGCCTAGGCCCTAGGTATACTGTAATGCAACCACTGCTGTATTTGCTATGTACGTTGATAAGACTGTAATACACTTGTACGGAGTATTAATACTTAGAAAACTTTTTGAAAAAGGTTGGGAGCAAGGTGGAGCGCGCGGCCCCCGGAGCGCTCTGTTTCAAGGTTGTAAAAAACCAAAAATCTCTGAAAATAAAACCATGGTTTTTGGTTTTTCTTCAAACAACCATAAAAAACCAAACAATAAAACCAAAAAGGATCAACAAACACTTATACATCATATGTGATTATACCAATCAACAATAATATGAATGTCAGCGTGGTTTATTCCTTATTCCAGGCTCTCTTCGTCATCTATATCTTCGCTTTCCTGAACAATAGTGCTGTTTGACCTTGTTTTTACAAACTGCTTGTAATTTGAGCGAATGAACATCAGTTTCTCGGTTTTCTCTGGTCCTAAGCGATTCCGTAACTTAGAATGCAGAAATCCTTGGCTGGAGAAGCTACGTTCGGCCGAAGCCGTTGAAGTTGCTAGAGAGAACAGTTTTAAGGCAATCTGCTGCAACTCTGGCCATTCTGATCCATCGGCGAGCCAATACTCGAAGGGTGGTTTGGACTTTTTGACCAGCATTTCATATCGGAATGAATTGTTGACCTTCTCATTCCTGCTACTAATTACAAATTCTTTATACTGGGTAAATATCTGTTCTTTCGTTTCTTGATCACTGTCACCGAAATCGTATAGCTTATCTTCCAGGCTCGATCGGAGTTGCAATGAAAGTCTCTCACCAATGAAGCGAGGGTCGAGTAAATATGCAAGCCCGTATGCGTCTCCGTATAGAAATTCATATCTCATTTTGGTCACATTCCTTAAGTATGAATGCTCACTTTCCGTTATCACACCAGCAGCGCTCAGATCGGCGAACGAAGTGATCAGATTGAACGTAAAGTCATTTAAGACTTCCGAAACCGGGACAGAGTCCGACTGATATTTAACTATGAGGACATCAATCGGCGTAAGAATAGCGATCGACGTTTTCAACTTCTCCACGAATGCATCATCGGTAACGATTTCCTTCAACCGACGTCTTTCATCTTTTTGCTTTGAAGAACCAGTGACGAAATCTCGGTCGTTGACAATCTTATATATCAGTTTTTCGGAATTAAGAATCGATTTGAAGCAACCTTGCAAGGTGCCCCACCTACAAAGAATTAGCAAGAATTCGGAAAACATTCAGCTGGTAACCTTGTTGGAGTCGGCCTTATTAACTTGGTGACGCCGGCTGCATTTTGTGCCTCAGAAAGAGCTGCCTTAACGACGTGGTGATGGTAAAAGAACTTGACCAGTTCTTTACAATCATTAGCGAAGTCCAGCAGGTATTCGAATGGATAACCGTTTGGATAAGCTGCCTCGCCGCTGATGTCTCCATTTCTTTTCGTCTTTGTTGCGGCAAATATATCCTTTACCAACAAATGCAGGCCGTGAGACATACAGCCTTGAAAAAACATTAGGGGGAACTTGCACTTGAGTCTTGCCCAAGCATTCCGGTTCGCAGAGGTATTGTCCATAATTGCTCCACAGAAATTGGTCTTTGGAAAAGCTTGAAAAACGCGTTCGATGTCGGTAGCAATAAATTCTGCGGTATGACTTTGCTCTTGGGTTGGAACGGATTCCAAAAATAAAGTCTTCTGTGGACTGAGTGCGATGTAATTAATTATCGCATCGTTTAAGGCATTAGTCCAACCATCTGTAGCCAAGCAGAAATAAAGCGTCTTGTCGGACAGATAAGATTCACAGGTTGGCTTAACCTTGTTAACGGTTTTATCAA
>JBDKJN010000005.1:0-2610 GCA_039796595.1 Bacteroidota bacterium | reverse complement strand
GAATTTGATCAGATACGAGAGCGTCTGATGGGTTATTGCGTCCAGGAAGATGCTTTTCGACAGTGTGCCGCTTTGACGCCCTTCAAACACAAAGAGGAGTGTTTGGAAGCGTTGCATCAACTGCGTGAATTGGTTACCATCCGGACAACTGGAATGTCTTTTCCTGCCATAGATTTTGAGCAATTGGATCAGGAAATTTCATTTCTGCATATCAAAGACACCGTACTCAACGAAGAGTCTTTTCATCGTTTATACAAAAGCAATGTATTGACCAATGAAATGCTTAAGGCCTTAAATGGCGTGGAGGAAGTGTTTCCGCGGTTGTGGGCAATGAAAGGGGATTTGGAAGTGGATGAAACGATTATTCAAGCCATAGCTCTGGTTTTTGACAATAAATGGCAAGTAAAGGACAACGCTTCTCCTGAATTGGCTGCCATTCGAACGGCTATAGCGCATGTTCGACGAACTATTCAGAAGAATTTTGCGAAGGTTCTTCGGGACTACGGTTCCAAGGGCTTTTTGGGTGATACGCAAGAAGCTTATCTAAATGATCGTAAAGTGCTCGCCGTGTATAGCACACACAAACGGAAAATCCCAGGGCACGTTATCGGAAGCAGCAAAACTGGAAATTTAACGTATGTCGAACCTGAAATCAATATCGAGCTCAATTTTGAATTGGACGCTTTGTTCGATGACGAAAGGAAAGAAATTCGGAAAATTCTTGGCGTATTGACAAATCAGATTCGCCATAAATTGGGCGATATCGAATTGAGGAACGCATGGCTCAAAGCTTTGGATTTCCTGCAAGCCAAGGCGCGGTTGGCCATCGAACTGGAAGCCAATATGCCTGAGATGGAATTGGATGAAAACATCATTGAATTGAGAAAGGCATTTCATCCAATTTTGTTGTTGAACAATAGGAAAGCGGGGAAGCCTACATTCCCTCAAGATATTCGGATGGATAAGTTTTCTCGGATGCTGGTCATTACTGGGCCAAATGCAGGCGGAAAATCCATTACCATGAAAACAATTGGTTTATTGCAAATCATGGTGCAATCGGGGCTGATGGTGCCTGTTGCAGAAGGCTCGAAAATGTCATTTTTTCATCATGTATTGACTGATATTGGTGATAATCAAAGCATCGAAAATCAGTTGAGCACCTACAGCTATCGACTAAAACGAATGCGCTATTTCCTGCAGGAGGCCAATCGCCGTAGCTTGGTACTGCTTGATGAGTTTGGAACAGGTAGTGATCCTGATCTGGGCGGTGCATTGGCGGAGGTGTTTTTCGAAGAGTTATACAACAAAAAGGCGTTTGGGGTAATAACCACGCACTACAGCAATATCAAACTCAAGGCTTCTCAGTTGCGCAATGCAGTGAATGCCTGTATGTTGTTCGATACTTCAACTTTGCAGCCAACTTACAAATTAAGTATTGGTCAGCCAGGATCCTCTTTCACTTTTGAAGTTGCAGAAATCAATGGTATAGAAAAAAGAATAATTGATGCTGCAAAAAGCAAGCTAAGCGAACAAAAAGTGCTAATGGATCGCATGTTGGCCGAGTTGCAGGAAGAGAAGTCTAAATATGCTGGAATGGTTGAAAATGCACAACAGGCAGCACATCTGGCCAGCAAAACGATTTCGGAATTCGATAAGAAAAAGGAGAAGCTCGAGGAAAAATTGCAAAGACAAAACGAAACCATCGAACGCAATAACAAATACCTGCACCACGGTCGCAAGATGTTTGCATTTATAGAATCCTATCAGCTCAGAGCAAAAAACAAAGAGCTATTGGATGACATCAAAAAATTCGTCGCGATGGAAAAAACGAAGATGGAGGAGGAGCGCAAGGAAAAGGCGATTCGTAAAAAGGTGGAATCCCAGAAGGAGCAGAAAGTCAAACAACACAAAAGAAAGGAAGCAATTAAAGTTGGATCACTCGTGCGGTTGGCCAATAGTAAACAAACGGGTGAGGTGTTGGAATTGGACGGAGCTAAGGCTACTGTTGCTTTTGGTGTATTTCGGACAATTGTCGATATTCACAAACTGGAATTTATTTTATAAACCAAAAAGTGGTATGCGTATAATATTCTTTATTTCATGTTTGGTTCTGGGTTTGCTCGCATGCAAAGAGAACGTAAAGAAAAGTGAACCAATAATCGATGCTGCGAAGCAGCACAAGGAGGATAGCCTGAATATTCAGGAACTTATGAAGGCACAGGAAGCGGCATGGAATTTTGGAAATCTCGAATTGTTCATGAAGCCTTATTGGAATAGCGACTCCCTTTGTTTCATTGGCAAAAAGGGACTGAATAAGGGGTGGCAAAATACACTGGACAATTATAAAAAGTCTTATCCCGATAAAGATGCCATGGGGCGATTAGCTTTTGATAATCTTGAATTCGAGCAATTGGATGACCAGCATGCTTTTGTGATTGGCCGATGGACATTGTATCGAAGTCAGGACACTCTGGGCGGGCATTATTCGTTAATTTGGAAAAAGATCAATTCGAAGTGGGTTATAATTGCTGATCATTCGAGCTAATTACTATGGAACTCAATCTGACACTGCTTATCATCGTGGCCACTGGCTTCATTAGTTACCGTGCT
>JBDKJN010000004.1:0-3199 GCA_039796595.1 Bacteroidota bacterium | reverse complement strand
TGACGCAGACTGTGCAAGTACTGATGTCTCTTACAATGGACGTATCAAGGCTATATGCGATGCGAATTGTGCGACCTCCAGCTGTCATGCAGGACCCTCACCAGCGTCCTCACTGGCATTGGAGACGTATGATCAAGTTCGGACGGCAACAGAAAATGGAACGCTTTGTACCATTGAACACATAAGTGGATGTAGTCCGATGCCGAAAAACCAGCCGAAGATGAAACAATGCCTGATCGATGCTTGGAAGGATTGGAAAGAAGAAGGCTACCCAGAAAACTAATGAATATGAAAAAATGGATTATGATCGCTTTGGCGATCGCACTTTTGGCCGGAGCCTATGTTTGGTTTTTTGTCATCAACAAATCACACCATACCGCTGCTGATGATGAGGCATTGGTGAAATTAACGTCTCAGGCGTTGTATTTGGAGTTTAAAGGAGATGAAAAAGCGACATTTGCCAAATACAAAGATCAAATCATTCAAGTCAGCGGTGAATTGAGCGAAATCAAACTGGACGCTTCAGGAGATACGGAATTGGTTTTGAATACCGAAGACCCCATGGCACACGTTATTGTGACGCTAAAAAAGGGAGATCATGCGGCCAATGCCAAAACTGGCACAACTATTGAAATTAAAGGAATTTGTAATGGGTTCTTGTACGAAGAATTGCTTGAAACTAGCGATGTACTGTTGAATCAAGGCGTATTAGTGGAAAAAACCAAAGAATAAAATTTACATGAAAAAGATCACATTTATTATTGCAATGATAGCCATTGCGTTCGGTGCAAATGCGCAGAAATATTTTACAAAAGACGGTACCATTAAGTTTTTTTCAGATGCGAAGGTGGAGAAAATTCAAGCGACCAACAACAAGGCAACATGTGTGATTGATGCTGCGACTGGTGATATCCAATGGTCAGTATTGATCAAGGGTTTTGTGTTTGAGAATGCATTTATGGGTGAGCATTTCAACGAAACATATATGGAAAGTGACAAATTCGATAAGTCAACTTTCAAGGGGAAAATTGAGAATATCAAAGGCATTAATTTCAAAGCGGATGGTGTCTATAAATCAAAAGTTTCAGGTGAAATGACCATGCATGGTGTCACCAAAAAAATATCAGTGGACGCGGTGTTCACGGTAAAAGGAGGAGTCATCTCATGTGATTCAAAGTTTTTCGTGAAACCTTCAGATTACGGTATAGTAATTCCAGGAGACAAAGCCGATTCAATTTCCAATAACATTGAGATTACTGTTAAAGGTAATCTTCAAGAACTCAAGAAATAATGCATATGCGTTTTCTCAAGTTAATCCAATTAGGGCTGATGTGTTCAGCCCTTTTTGCTATCACGGCGGCCCACGCTCAAACAGATACAACAGATCTGTTGTCCTTGTTAGAACCTGATGAGCCAACAACCGATTATACATTTGCGACATTCAAATCCACGCGTGTAATCAACATGCACAGCATCGAGAATCCAGGCGCCGGTGTTTTGGATTTTCGCATTAGCCATCGTTTCGGCGCTGTAAATACGGGGGCTGACAATCTTTGGGGCTTGGATATTGCTTCCATGCGTTTGGGCTTCGAGTATGGCGTCACAGACCGCATCATGGTGGGGTTTGGCCGCAGCAATATCAACAAAGAGCTAGATGGATTTTTTAAATACAAAATTTTGCGTCAAAGTACAGGCAAAGTGAAAATGCCAATTAGCCTATCGCTATTCTCTTCGATGGTGGTGAGAACTACGAAATGGGAAGATCCCGATCGCAAGAACTATTTCACTTCAAGGTTATTCTATTGTCATCAATTGTTGGCTGCGCGCAAATTCAATGATCGATTGTCATTGCAAATTGCACCAACATGGGTGCATCGCAATTTGGTAGCCGATAGCACGGTCAAACACGATGTGTTTTCGTTAGGCGCTGGTGGCCGATTTAAGTTGACCAAACGTTTCTCGGTTAACTGTGAATATTTTTACAATTTGCCCAACCAGTTGGCACCTGAATATACCAATTCATTGTCCCTTGGTGTGGATATCGAAACAGGAGGTCATGTGTTCCAATTGCATTTCACCAATAGCAAACCCATGAACGAAAAGGGATTCATCACCGAAACCACAGGTGATTGGGCCAAAGGAGACATCATGTTTGGATTTAACGTCAGCCGTATGTTCGGTGTCGTCAAACGCCGGTAACACCGCCAGGCATGGCGTCCCCCATCTGCACCGCAGGTGCAGATGGCCATTCGTCACCGCAGGTGACGCAACCACAACCACCAACCGATAAAAATAAAAACGACGTAGTAGGCGTTGTTTTCATTTATTATTAAAACCATTGGTGTGGTTTAAGGTGTAAGTTACGCCCCTACGCCGTTTTATTATATAAATATGCTACAGTGTAGTTGTAACACATCTATTCAAGTACATTTTGTTTCTATGTCATGCGCTGGCCAAAGGTGAGTTGTTTGAGATGTACTTGCATGTTTTAATCCTGGTATCAAGAATGTGTCGCTTGCGGAGCAGATTCGACTTTCCATAATCCTCCAAGAAGGTAAATCACACCTGTCAGAATTGATGTTCCTGAATAGATCAATATAAAAGGCACTTTGTTATTGATGTAAACCAAATCGAATAGAAGGTAGGTGAAACCCCTTAGTAGGTAGAAACCTGCAATGAAGAAAATGATTTTTTTTAGAAATGGTAAAGACCTGATTTTCTGACCTGCGGATAGTCCGTACAGGCCGAAAATGAAAAGCACTAGTACCAAAGTGATGTTCATGCCGAAAGCAAGAATGGCTGAGGAGAATTGTGATTCTGATATATTGACTATGGATGGTTCGACAAAAGATTGAAATTCGGTTGACCAGAATAAAAGGACCAGGTGTATGAAAGCGATGAACATGCTTAAAAAGCCTCCTATACAGTGAAGATTGGTGTTGTTATTCTGCCAAAGGGTCTGCATCTCTTTTTTGCTGATGATTAAAGGATAGGTTATTCTAAAAGGGGTTTATTGTAGCTATTTACAATGTTGAGTGTTTAGGAATGATTTATTGCTTTATGGGTTTCTAAATGATTTATTGCTACCTAAAATTTTACTCCATTCAACGGTCCAGAATGCGGAATGTAATTGGGCATTAGTGTTGGATACTGATGCGGATCGGTGCTGATTCCATCATAAACATTAGCGATATTCGTT
>JBDKJN010000003.1:0-4255 GCA_039796595.1 Bacteroidota bacterium | reverse complement strand
TCCCACCTTCCGACTCAACGACGAATCAAAAGCGCCAATCTTCGACAAAATGTGGAAAGAAGCAGGGATCAGTGGTATTGCTGGACATCGCAGCGTTGGCGGATATCGCGCAAGCATGTACAACGCTCTACCAATTGAAAGTGTGCAAGTATTGGTAGATGTGATGAAAGAATTTGAACGTACAAACGGTTAATCAAAAAATAAATCAATAATAGAGTTATGGCTATTCGTATTCTCGCCAACGACGGTATCGACGCTACAGGAAAAAAAGCATTGGAAGCTTTGGGTTGTATTGTTGACACTGATAAAGTGGCACAAGCAGATCTTGCTGAAGCAATCCAATCCAAAGGATATGATGGACTGCTGGTGCGCAGCGCTACTACAGCACGCAAAGATTTAATAGATGCTTGTCCTCAACTTAAATTCATCGGTCGTGGTGGCGTTGGCATCGACAACATTGATGCAGAATACGCTCGTTCGAAAGGTGTAGATGTATTCAATACTCCAGCAAGCAGTTCACAAGCTGTAGCCGAATTGGTAATGGCCCTGCTATTTGCAGCTGCACGAGGCATCTATGATTCAGGAACACATATGCCTTCAACAGGGGCGACCGCCTTTGAACAATTGAAAAAGAAGTACGCGAAAGGCATCGAGTTACGCGGTAAAACAATCGGTATTGTCGGTTTCGGTCGCATTGGAAGATCATTGGCATCATATGCGCTCGGCTGCGGCATGAAAGTCATTGCTAACGACCATGTGGCCGAAGGCAGTGTTGCAATTCCAGTATCGTTGGGAGATCAAACAATCGATGTCCAAGTTAATTGTGTTTCGTTTGACGATCTCTTGTCACAATCGGATTTCATCTCCTTGCATGTTCCTAAACAAGCCAATGGTTCAGCTGTCATTGGTGAAAAAGAACTTTCGATAATTAAAAAGGGTAGTATTCTGGTGAATAGTTCACGTGGTGGTGTTATTGATGAATCCGCTTTGACGGCCGCTCTTGACTCAGGCCACATCAGATATGCCTGTTTAGATGTTTTTGTAGGTGAACCACAACCTAATCCTAGCCTTTTGCTTCATCCAGGTGTAATTTCAACTCCGCACATTGGTGCCTCAACAGTTGAAGCACAAGAGCGCATTGGTTTAGAGATTGCTGAAAACGTAAAACGTATTTATCAACTTTAATTAGCATGAATCAATTGCGTATTTTTTGGAGTTGCTGTTTAGCTGGTCTACTCATCACCGGTTGCCAGGAATCAGTTGTAAAGCCAGTGGCACAACCCTCAACAGACTCCGAAGAAAGCAAAGTTGCAATTCAGGGATTGCCTCGTGCGTTAAGCACATTGCAACAAATCGGTTATTCAGGCAGTGTGCATTTGTTCGATGGCGAAACTCAAACCGAATTTCATTCGGACAGTGCCGGATATTTCAAAAAAAATGTACCCGCTTCGACCTTTAAAATTTTCACTTCGCTTATCGCCTTGGAAAAAGGTTTGCTGAAAGATCAATATGAAGTCAAAGCATGGAATAACCGCGTGCAGAAACAAGACAAATGGAATAAAGACCTAGACCTGAAAGAAGCCTTTGCCTTATCAACCAATTGGTTTTTCGAGGATTTAACGACTGCATTCGGAGTTGATACGCTCAATTCATGGTTAGATCGCATCGGCTATCCTGTAAAGGTTCAACATCACCAATCTAAATTCTGGTTGGATGAAGGTTTTACGATCTCTCCTCAAGAACAGATTGCCTTGATGAAAAAGCTCGCTCACAGTGAAATGCCCTTCTCCAAGCGAACCATCGACATCACACGCGATATTATGATGCGCAAAGACACTCTTGGTTTTCAGATTTATGGAAAAACAGGATGGGGAACACCGAACGGCATGAACGTGGGATGGTTTGTTGGATGGGCTGAATTTCCAAACCGAAAACCAATATATTTCGCTACCTGTATAGAACATGCAGAGCCTGCGCCCGAACATTTTGAACAATGGAGAAGGCGCATTACTGAAATTGCGTTAGAAGAAGCCTATCCCAATGGATGGCGATCAACACAACAAAACCATTAGAATTTACAAAACTTGGCACAGGTCTTTCCATTTCAAGCAGTTCGCCCGACAAGAGACAAGGTACATCTTGTTGCATCGCGCTCCTATGTAAGCTATACTCCGCGCCAATTGCGTTCCAAACTAATGGAAAATCCATTTAGTTTTTTGCACATCATTCATCCGGATATGAGTGCCACCAAATTGCACAAAGCAGGCAATCTTGATGATCGCTTCCGCTTGGTGCGAGCAAAATACGAGCAGTTCATTGAAGGTGAAATTTTATTGAGAGATAAAAAGCCCTGTTTTTATATCTATCAACAGATTAAAAACAATCACTCGTTTATTGGAATCATCGGCGCTGTGAGCATTGAAGATTACCGCAATGGTAAAATCAAAATTCACGAGCAGACTTTGAGTAAACGAGAGCAGACTTTTGTGAACTATCTTGATATAACCAACATCAACGCAGAACCGGTGTTGCTCATGTCGGAGCCGAACGAACAACTCAATTTACTATTTGATCAATACCGTCAAACTCGACCAGAATATGACTTCACAGCGACGAATAAGGTTCGTCATATGGTTTGGGTAATCGAAGATTCTGCACACATCGAAAGCATCTCCAAATTATATAACGCTATGGATGCGCTGTATGTGGCAGACGGCCATCATCGCAGCAGCAGTAGTGCTAAACTCTATGAAATGCGAGGTTGTAACCCAGAGGACGCCTCATCCAAATGTTTGGCCTATATTCTCCAAGAGGATAATGTAAAAATTTACCCTTGGCATCGTGTTGTACATGACCTTAATCAAATGGAGCCTGCCGATTTCATTACAGCATTGGAACATCATTATCAGGTGCTACCCTTGCCAGGTCCCGAAGAACCGAGATCAGGAACTTTTGTGATGTACCTACGCAAAAAATGGTACACGCTAATCCCACTGGTTGAATCAACCGCTTTAGATACCCAAGTTCTTACCGATACCATTCTCACGCCCATATTAGGCATCAATGATTTGCGAAAGGACAAACGAATCCATTTTTTGGAAGGACCTCGTGGCATAGAAGGATTGCGACATGCTGTAGATAAAACCAAAGAAGGAGTTGGATTTCTTTTACACACAACAGAAGTTGCGGATATCAAGAAAATCGCTGATGCCCATGCTACTATGCCACCAAAATCCACATGGGTAGAACCGAAACTCCGTAGTGGATTATTGGTTTACGAATTATAAGGGCAAAAAAAAAGCTCGGTTGGAGCGAATCACATCGTCCAACCGAACTCAATATTTCTGATTACAAACGGTTATCCACTTCTTCCACACCAGGGAAACGCGCTTTACTAAAGGTAAATTCTGCGTCTGGCAAATCTGTGGTCGTTTTAAATGTCTTGATTTTATATGTCACCGTTGCGTTGTCGCGGGTTTTAACGATCACTTGTTTCACTTCCATTTTGGCTTTGTCAATATGCATGGTGATCGTGTGATAGTTCTTGTTCTTTGGATTGTTCGGATACAAATTGATTTCATAACAACCCACGCCATCAACTGTAGCATTTGTATTCTTCATTTCATGTTTGAAATCCTTTTCCCAAAGCGTAAACATTTCGGTTGGGTCAAACCCACCATCTTTAACATCGGCAAGATTATCAATGGTCACCGAATTATCACTTTTATTGTAATTCCAAACCGTTTTGCCATCGCACCAAATCTGGAAATCGCCCATGTTGACGTAGTATTTTGAACCTTTGATCTTAACCGAGCCAGAATTGGTTTTGTTTACACCCGCCTTTGGATTATTCAATGTGCTTGAAAAGTCCGAAGTAATGGTTTTGAATGTTTTGGCCTTGGCTGAAAGCTTGTCGAGAATTTCTTTTGACGTTTGTGCTTCCATACCGATTACACCGCCAAAGATGGCAACAGCCACCAAAAAGAGCATTTTTTTCATTGTGTTTTTTCTTTAAAACGAATTGTTCGGACGTTGGCTTTTCAAGAACTGTTCCAAAGCTGTTTCATCGGGAAAAAGAACTTTGCGTGCTTTACTTCCCTCAAATGGGCCAATCACACCTGCCGCCTCCAATTGGTCAACCAAACGGCCTGCTCTATTGTATCCCAATTTCAATTTTCTTTGCAACATCGAGGCGCTACCTTGCTGGGTCATCACAACAATGCGAGCCGCCTCCTCAAAAAGATCATCGCGATCT
>JBDKJN010000002.1:0-4966 GCA_039796595.1 Bacteroidota bacterium | reverse complement strand
ATGTAGTACGTTATAGTAGTGGCGTGGTCAATATTGGACTAAACAATGGTTTGGGTAATTTGCTAGAGGGCGCAACATTCGTTTTTACACTACAAACCAGCAACTTCAGCCAACTTGCTTTGGCTGACCTAAATGGCGACGATGCAAAAGACCTCATCGTCAATGACCTTGGATCCAACGAAGTACAAATAGCCATCAACGAAGGTGACGGAACATTTATCACCTCGTTTGCCCTAGCCACCGTCGAGGAACCGGGCAATGTGCATGCGCAAGATCTCAATGATGACGGATTAGCAGAAATTGTGGTTTCTTCTGCCGTTTCAGAACTTCTTTATATTCATATCAACACAGGCAACAACAACTTTACTGCACTACCCATTGACATCAATAGCACAGTGCCCAATGGTCTCGCTCCAATTTCTTCCGGCGACATTGATGATGACAACGATCTTGATCTCATGGTAGCTGGTTCCGCCCAAGCCATAGTCGTTCACAATATGGGCAATGACACGTTTAGTTCATCGACCCCCGCCTTCAACGGTGTATATGCCTACGGACAAATCACCGGTGACTGGAACAATGACGGTTGGTTAGATGCTGCGTGGGCGAATTTCAACAATGGTGGTATTACCGCCCTCGTTAATGATGGTGATAATACGTGGTCGAGTCCGTATTCCAATAATTTTTATACGTCGTGGGGAAACTCTGAGGACCTGGAATCCGGTGATTTTGATGGTGATCAAATTCTTGATATCGTTGTCGCTAATGGTGGTGCGCAACACTTCGCCTTTCTCAAAGGAAATGGTGATGGCTCCTTCGGATTACTCGCTCTGCGCTCTGGATACAATAGTGCTGGTTTGACCATCAACGATTTTGATGAAGATGGCGATCTCGACGTCATCGCTACAAATAACAATAGCCTTGCAAATTCCGTGATGGCACTTAGTCGCAACAATGGTGACGGTTCCTTTTCTGCAACGGAATATCTTCCATCCGTTGCAGGCGCCGGCGAAGCTGCTTCCGCAGACTTTAATACTGACAACATCGCCGACGTGATACTACATTCCAACCAAGGTTACGCTCTATTCATCGGCACTGGCGATGGCACATTCGATGAACCATTGATAATACCTACAAGTAATCTTGGTGCTGGTGGCGACAGAACGATTGCATTAGGCGACTACAATGGCGATGGCATTCTCGACATCGCAGGTAGCCGTGTAGCAGCGAACAATATCGGATTCCTTTATGGTCAAGGCAATCTCAACTTTACTGCGCCTGTTGTGTACACTGATAACCTCAACTATGCACGATGCATCATCACAGCTCAACTCAACGATGATAATTACGACGACCTTGTGGTTTGCTCCAACTCAAGCGATGAAGTCTTTATCTATTTTGGAACCGCCAACAACGCGATGGAAGCACCTGTTGTCATCGCAACGCCTGGTGCTCCAGAAGGACTGGTAAGTTTCGACGCTGATGAAGATGGAGACAACGATCTATTTGTGGCATCACCCAATGCGAACCGCATTTATTTCATCGAATCCAACAATGATCAAACATTCGCATCGCCCATATTCTTTGACACGCCTAATGGTGCAAACGCAAATCGTATGTCCGCCGCAGACATCAACAACGACGGACATTTGGATATCGCCTGCGCGTTCTATCAGCAAGATGCGGCTGGTGTATTCTTCGGCAATGGTGATGGGACTTTCCAACCAGCTTTCTCCTACTTTATGGATCAAGGCCCTAACCAAATATTCTGCGCCGATTTTAATGATGACGGTGCTATCGATTTTGCAACGCTAAACTCCGCCATTTTTAATGTGTCGGTTATGCTCAACAACTCTGCATACATCAACTACAGTGGTGATCTAGCGTTCTGCCAGGGTGGCAGCGTAACACTCACCGCTTCCGAAGGATACAGCTACTTGTGGTCAAATGGCGAAACCACACAAGCCATTAACGCTACAGCCAGCTCAACTTATTCGTGTGCTATTACCAATCAGAGTGGCACCTGCACATTACTTACCCCAGAGGTTATTGTTGAGGTCTATCAAGGCCAACAGGTTACTCTCAACCTCGATAGCACTCAGGTATGCCTGCAAACTTCTCCTTTCTTCTTGTCTGGTGGATTTCCGTTTGGCGGATTGTACACAGGTGATGGAGTAACGGCAGGGAATTTCAACCCTGCTTCTGTGGGCCCTGGTATCTATCAAATTACATACGCCTACGAAGACCCAGGCAGTTGCACCAATGGAAATGCAGTAGCTTCCATCGAGGTGGTAGATTGTAACACCATTGAAGAATCTTTGGCTTCTCAAACTCTTATTTATCCCAATCCGGCTAGAGACTACCTAATGATTCGCAGCAATCACAACCTGAACTTTCGCATTGTCAATATGCAAGGTCAGGTGGTGAAAACCGGTGCTATTCGCTCAGGCCAGTCCATTGATTTGAATATGCTTGCAACAGGAATGTACACCATCCACCTGAATGATGACAATATTGCACAAAGTCAGGTTTTTGTAATTACCGAATGATTGTTCGGTAAACCTTCCGTTACTGCTTCACAAACGTTATACGCTGACCAGTTGTGGTATCATGCACCACATACAGGCCTGGTGCTAATGACGAAGTTGAAATCACCAATGGGGCTTGTTGGGCCTGAATGGTTTGAACGCGTTGACCAGATGCGTTAAAAATATCAGTTGTACCTTTTATTCCTGCTATATAAAGGTCCTCATCCGATACCGGATTCGGGTAAACCATCAACCCTGCGCCTGGCTCTACGTTTGCAACACCAATTGTTTCATCGACCGTCAAAACTGCTGGCGCCGTTATGATTGGTGCATTAAAGTCAAAATAAATATAGGCTTCATTGCTAATGCTTTGTCCATTGACCAAAGGATTGGTTGGTGATACTCTGAAGGTAATATGACCGTGACTCTCTGGTTCATTAGTCATGCTGTCTGCCAACATAATGTTGTAAAAATTCCATTTGACATTCTGTCCTTGTACCAACATCGTAGCCGGATGGCTGGTATGCAGCAGTTGGATACTTGAAGGATCAAGCAACATGGGTAAATCATCCACCACTTCGATATTTACCGCTGGTGCCGTTCCTGTATTCTGAAAATTGATCGTGTATTCTATGGAGTTCACTGATGGACTGATTAATCCAAGCGGACCAACACCTGCAGGGTTAGCCAATTTATTATTCGGATCATAACTACCAATAACGGTCATTTGCAATGTGGCATTGTTGTTTACCAAATTGATGTCCGTTCCAACGGAATTCAAGCTAGCCGTAGTGACTGCTGATTCACCCAAAACCATGGATGTGCTATTGGTCACCGTGTAAGAATAACTAGCTGTTCCGTAAGCTGGTAAATTGATAACCCATGACGCTCCATTCGGTTCAACACTACCGCCATCATTCACATAACTCGTTGTTTGACCAAGAGCGTTGTAGACAAACAATGTACCTGTCGTTGGCATATTGCTATAGTTCTGAACGGTTGCATAATAGGTAGTGCTAAAACCTGGAACTACCGGGTTACTCGGGCTTAATGATACGCCAATATCAATCGAATTGGTAACTGAATACACTCCAAAATTGGCGATCTCCGGAGATGTATAGGTATAAACATAGTGGAATTGAGGCTGAATCAATGCACTCGATTCACCGTCGAGCAACGGTGTCATATAAACGCTGTTATTAATCGGCAATTCAATACAATAGTCCCCATTCTCATCGCAAGTGACCAATACATTTTGACTCAACCATTGAACCTCAATTTCTGCATATGCAACCCCACTCTCTCCATTATCAAGAACGCCATTGATATTTGCATCAAAATAATAAGTACCACAAATAGTGGTCTGTGGAACATACAAACCAATGACAATTGGACACAATTCTTCACCCGGTGCAAGCTCCAATAAATATGTATCACTCATAAAACAGGCATTCCAGTTTGGTGATTGTGTCACCTGAATTGCTGACCACTCGCCCCCGAACGAAATACAACTGCTTCCAGGATTGGTCCAAACATCCAATACACCATCCGTAGCCAACCAAATTTCGTTGCCCCAAGTGACGTACAAAGAATCCACTGGCATTTCACCTAAATCTTGTTGCCCGTTTTGATTGTCGTCGTAATACAACTCCATACAAATGTGTGCAGGCGCCAACACCGTTATAGTTTCTTGCACCGTACTCGAACAACCCGATAATGCGTTCGAAACTTCCAATGTTACCACGTAAATTCCAGGCAAGAGGTTAACAATTGGATTACTCAATGTGCTCGTTTCTCCGTTCCCAAAATCCCATAACACAGCGTCAAAGAACCCCGTGGAAGTGCTGTAAAATGATATCTCGCCATTGTTTTGATTGTACACAAAATCAGCAGCACAATCCGAATTCAATTCAGTTACAGTAATTTCCTCGCAGATTGATGCAGGACAAATGGGATAAAACTCCTGATAATCCGGATGCAACTCATAGCAAACATTGTATGTGCCAATTGTTGGGAGATACACAGAATAGGGAAAATATGCATCCATGACATAAGTTGAGTCTAGCCCAACGTTCAAGTAGCCAACATACTCACCTGATAACCCATCATCAAACATTAATTCTGCCGAAACTGTCAGTAGATTTCCATCAACATTTGTATTTAAATTCAAGGTGCAAGGAATAAATGACGGATCCGCTATAAATTGCTCACAACTGGAACATCCGTTTGCGTCTGTTGCGCATACGACAACATTTACAGCAAGAAAATCGTAAAAAATGATAGAATCAAGCTCATCGCCCCACCAGGGCATACCATTAACCTCAAACGTATACGCGTAGGGCCCTGTTCCGCCACTAGCACCGTAATCAACTAATACGGACATGGACTCTAAATCATTGGTGTAATCCACCCAAACAGTTAAAGGATCCGAAGCTGTT
>JBDKJN010000001.1:0-2619 GCA_039796595.1 Bacteroidota bacterium | reverse complement strand
GCCAAAAGCATGGTGGTTGGTGTTCCCTGTAGTTGCTTTCGAAGAAATTGCGGATAGGTTGATGGACAATAGATCGTTATATGAGCAATTGGTTGTATTGTTCAAATCCAAAAAGCATCGGGGATGGTTGGTGGCTCAAGTCATGGATCAAGATGGCAAAGCGCTGGAGTTAAGTCGCGGAATGGTCGTTGATCCAACTTGGCCTATGACATGATTTTGCGGACTTTGGATTGGAGGGCTTCAACAGTAATGCCACTCGGATTTCAGATGTTAGGGTAATTCTTCGATTGAATTAAAAGGTATCGGATAAACGGTTGTCGTCCTTTCACTGAGAGATTTCGGTACAGAGAGATAGATCCCTTACCTCGGCTTAGTCGAGGTGAGGGAAGACAATCAACAAGTCATAGCTATAGCTTGGCCAGGATGATCGCCCTGCGTAGTGCAACTTCAAGACCAAGCCTTTTGAACCGTGAAACCCTTGTCATCCCGATTGTAGCGAGGGATTTTCTGAAACTATTCGGAATGTCTTCAAATGATTAGCGATATGACCAAAAGTATGTTCAGCGGAGTCAGTTACTTCTTTTGAAGAAAAGGATTTATTTGCTTTTCTGACAAATAGCACCCATAGATTTTTCATGCATCTGATACCAATTGTTCAAATGGGAATTGATCCGTTTAACCTAAAAAGGCGAATAATGTCTGACGGTGTTGATTTAGTGCTGTGCACCTCTGTTACTTGCTTTTTTGAGAGAACGCACCAGCAAAAGAGAAACTATAGTCGCTCCAACGGCGAGATATCCCACGTTGTTATAGCCAAACATTGGACCGTCTGATTGAGGTTGAGAAACCATCAAACCAGCAAGTATCGCGCTGGATCCACTACCCAAACTCATCGCAGCCGAATTGAGACTGAGGAAACCGGCACGATACTGTGCTGGGACTACGGCGCTGGAAATTGTGTTGGCGGGAATCATTCGTCCTGATATGAAAACCATAAAAAACGATGCAATGATGAGCAATACCCAAAATGGTGTTGGCCCCAGATGGGTTACAATAAGAATGGGTATTGTGCTCAATAAGGCAAAAATGGTAAACGTGCGAAAACGTCCGTATTTATCAACCAATTTGCCAATTTGCATTCCGCCTATTACGGTTGCCAATCCACCAACGAAATACACATATTTGATGTCGGTTTGAGCGATGTGAACATTACTGATGTAATAGGGCGTCATCAGACTAATCACCGTGAATTGTCCGGCTACGAGAAGAATAGTAAACAAAAGGGCATGGCTCTGTTCAGGTATTCTAACCAGGTTGCGAAATGTGTCCAAAGGCCTTGTTTTGTAGCCATTATCAAGATGCTGTCGCATCGAGGGGATTTGGCGAAGTGCGAAGAGCAAAATAATCATGCTCATTAGGCTAATTGCAAAAAATGGAACATGCCAATTGTTGTCAAAATGGTCCACTAAACTCAAGCTAACTGGCATTCCTATGATGGCTGCTAACGAAAAAGCAATGGTTACCTTGGCCATGGCTTTACCTCGTCGTTCGAGTGGTATCACGTCACCGATGATGGAGAGCACTAATCCGCTGAGCAATCCTCCGGTAATACCGGTAATCACACGTGTAAGAATAAATAACTTATAGTTGAGCTCAGGGCTATTGGTATTAGGCAGAAGCGCACTGGACATGGTGCCTATAATAAACCCAAAGTAGGCGGTGAGTAGAGCTTTTTTGCGATCAAGGCGATCGAGATAAAACACACCTGCCAAAGAAGTTATACCGGCACTTAAGCCATAACTGGATACCAAAAAGCCGTATTTGGCGGGTCCAATATTTAATGTTGTTTGTAGAATTTTCCCCATGGGCATCATGATCATGAAGTCCACGATATTGGTGAATTGAATGGCGGCGAGGAGCAGCAGTAGAATGCGTTCTTGCGAGGTTGTTAATTGCACATTGCGAAGATATATGAATATGGCACTTGATGCGGGCCAATATGGGCCCAAAGCGACACGTGATCTATTTGTTAATCTGGATTAAGATTGCTTTTAAAAACCTGTTTTATGATTCGCGCAGGTTCAATTGGCCGAAGACAAGCCAAATAGAAAGCGCGTAGTTAGACGCTCTGCAACTGTCTCGGCTCGACCGAGAGGCGCAGTATTCAGCGAATTGAAATACGAATCATGTAATTAATTCGAGATAATTTTCCGTTTAGTCGAGACGTGAACGGGGTTTTTGTAGGCAGCCTTCAGATTGTTCACATATGGATTCGGCACCGCAAAAAAAAATGTGAAATGATTTTAGATCATCAGTTTAGTCGAAATGATCAGCCAATTGGCGCATGTACCTAAACAAAAGCCTGCATATACTTGGCCATGGGTATGTGCTTTTAGATGCAGTCGGGAGTAGGCCGTAAGTGCTGCTACTACAATACTCAAGATAGGGAAGAGGAGATCCATATTGGGATGAATCACATTAAGACCAAGTAAGGTCCCGAATATGCCTCCCTGCGCTAACATGTGTACTGATATCTTCCAATACAAATTAATCAACATGCTAATGATTAGCGAGACGATCACCGAAAGGAAAAAGCTAAATACAGAATCGGGTAAATAG